>JAHDHF010000154.1 GCA_020631455.1 Saprospiraceae bacterium | reverse complement strand
GGATGATTTGTTGATTATCCACTTGAATGCTGCCACCAGTTTTATTAAATGACGGTTTCCAAATGCCACCACCATTTGTTGAGCATAAATCTGGCATCCCACTCGGGAAAATATTGAGCGAGCAATCCTCTCTGTAAACCTGAACCACTTGAGCAATAGTAGCAAAGCAATTACCTCTAAAGACACGTGCAGACACTTTATATTCATCAGCCGCTAAAAATGTCGTATTAAAAATATTGCTTGTCGCTGTGTAATTATCATTTATACTCCACTGTATAGAGTCGGGTGTGTAGGCTGGAAAATTGGTGACAACTGTAAATGTCGAAATAGAATCAACAGTCAAAAAAGGAGACTCAGGAGAAATATATGTGATGAGTGCAAGTGTGCTTGTACACGGATCATCAAAAGCGGTTGAATTTAAATACGAGCTGCGAGTCGTGTATAGACACGCTTGCATACGATCGACCTGCCCTTGCGTAAATGTATATTGACAATCAAATTGCGAATAATCCATGAGATTTTCTTCAGGATCAGGTTCGTCAGTTTGGAGCGTATTCGAACAATAAGTATCATCAATATCTGTAGAGCAAGAATTATTTGGAGTGCCACTTAAACATGCAACATTTGAGCGATCAGATAAATTATCAGGAGGAGTGTCACAGACTTTATCACCGTCAGTCAAACAATTCGTATTTGTACAGCCATTTTCAAAAGTGTGCAATAAATTAAAATAATGTCCAATTTCGTGTGCAAGTAATTTGACACCCTCGCAAGGCTCATTTATGTCATACCAAAATCGAGATTCAGCCATGATATGATCTCCGCGATCGCCATGTGCTTCTGGGCCAGTCGCGAGTCCGAGCGGTCCTTGGCAGCCTGTGCCAGTACCGACGTAGCAAATGCTTTTTACTAAGTAAATATGAATGTATTGATTGCTATTAAATGTGCCATCATTAATACTAAAAGCGGTGATACTACTTTGTCCTAATCCTTGCTCGGCAGCAGTTGTAGCATGTCGAATGATTCCTGTGGTTGTAGCGCCATTTGTAGCACGTCGTGCAAGCCGAAATCGAAAGCCAACATCAACTCCATTTGGAAGACCGTCACATGAATTTCCAGATAGAAACGAATTCAATCGGTCGAGTCCAAGCAGAACATCGGCATTAGATAAATTTTCATCGACACCAAGTGTAGTGCTTGGCAAATGCAAAACATGAATAATGACAGGCAAGGTGTCAGGAGCAGCTTGACGAGTGGAAAATCCAGATGAAAGTGTATTGATGTAATCTGCCTCGATTTGTTGCATTCTTAGATCATAACCATCTGTTTGTGCGCGATGAATATTCACTTGATCATGTCCACATATCGGATAATGTTGAGCCAGAGCAACAGCAACACTTAAATAAAGAGTTACGCTAAATAAAAAGAGATATTTCATAGTAATTGGGGTTACTATTTTGAATATACGGATTATTCAAGCAATTGTTTATACTTCAATTGATAAGGAGCTGTCCCTTCATTAAAAAAGCACCTAGATGTCATCTAGGTGCTTTTTTATTTCGGGTCGGGCTATCCGCAGTACGGTAGCCTAGCCGCCTCCTTACTGTCGGCGTCCGCTCGCAAGCTCGCGCTGCTCCTATCCCTCAGCTAAAAGCCCGTGATTTTTTTTATAGGTTTTATATTTAATTGATTAGTTAAGGAGATTTTTTGATTTTAGCCAAGTAATGATATCATTTGCAGTTTCTTGAAAATTAGATTCGAGCATTAAGTTGTGCCCAGTGTTTTTCTTTTTGATGAATTCAGCGTTGTATTTTTTTGCTGTTTTATTGTTTTCTTGCAATGTGAAGATGTTGTCATGTTCAGCTGCAACTACTAGCATTGGAGTATTCAGATGGTGTTTTACTTTTATAGAAGGGAAGAGCATGTCTAAGAAAGCCCTGTAAGATTCGCCTGTCAGAAAAGATGAGTATTCTTTCAGTTCTTTTTCATTTATATTGTTGTGGTAAAATGCCCATATTGCTTTTTCTTTTGTATTGACAATTCCAAATAAATTTAATGTAAGTAAACTTGGTATAGAATATTTCCATTTTTTTTGAAGTAAACTTAACGTTGTTTTAAATACACCAGAAGGTGGAACAGATGCTAGTAATACTGCAGCTTTGCAGGAATGTTTTTCAAGATATTTTTGAACAACCATACCTCCCATTGAGTGGGCAATAAGAATTGGAGGGGATTTGAGTTGGTCTACAATAGATTTTAAATCATCAACATAGTCTTGTATTGTAACGCAGTTTAGCCATTTCTTTTTCTCTGATTTTCCATGATTTCTGAAACTAAAGGAAACAGTTTGTATTCCTTTGGATTCAAAATAAGGTACAAATTTCATTTGCCAACACCATGCTCCATGCCATGCTCCGTGGACAAAAACAACAGGGCTATTAGAGTCAATTGATGCAAGTGAATTCGGATAACATTCTAACTTCATATCGGGTGGATTTAATTTAAGATACGGGGAAATGCTATTGGCTGTACTTGAATTCGATTTATGTCTTGATTTCTCGGACAAGCGCTGTGCAGCAGTAGCCGTAGGCTAGACTCAGCTCTGCTGAGGCCGAGCGAACAGCGAGCTGCGGAACATAGCGACCGTAGCCACAGGCTGCGGATGGCCCATAAAAATAAACGACCTTTGAGATCAAGAAACTAGAATGATCATCAATGCGTTGAGCAAGCAGCTATGAGTGATATTACAGTGACAATCATCGATCGAGAAGGCGAGGAGCATACAATAGAAGCGCCGACCGATATGAACCTCAATATGATGGAGATCGCCAAAGGTTCAGACCTGCCAGTAGAGGGAACTTGCGGCGGCATGGCATTGTGTGCGAGCTGCCACTGCTATGTAGAGAGCGATCATGAGCTGCCAGAAGCCAGCGATGACGAAGAAGATATGCTCGACTCAGCCTTTTTTGTAGAAGACAATAGCCGCTTGAGCTGCCAGTTGCGATTGCAACCTGAGATGGATGGACTCATCGTGCGACTCGCTCCCGTAAGTGAGTAGATCGCTGCTCCGAGAGTGCTACATTTGCAGCACTATTTGTATCGTTTTTATTGAGAGAATATTATGGCTGCAGAAGCACCAAAAGAAGAATATCGCCCTAAGAATTTTCTAGAAGAAATCATCGAGCGCGATCTCGCCGAAGGCAAAAATAACGGTCGCGTACACACGCGCTTCCCGCCTGAGCCAAATGGCTATTTGCACATCGGTCACGCCAAGGCGATCTGCACGAGCTTTGGCCTAGCTGAGCAGTATGGCGGCTTGACCAATTTGCGCTTTGATGACACAAATCCCGTCACCGAAGACACCGAATACGTCAATAGCATCAAGCGCGATATCAAGTGGTTAGGCTTTGACTGGGGCGATCGCGAGTATTATACGAGCGATTACTTCGAGACGCTCTACGGCTATGCAGTGCAGCTTATCGAGCAGGGCAATGCTTACGTAGATGCTTCGACGGCAGAAGAAATGGCAGCAGCCAAAGGCCATCCTGGTAAACCTGCTACGCCGAGTCCATATCGCGACACAGATATTGCGACAAATCTCGATCTCTTCAAGCGTATGCGCGAAGGCGAATTTGAAGAAGGCGCGTATGTCTTGAGAGCGAAAATTGATCTCGCGAGTAACAATATGCTGCTTCGTGATCCAGTCATTTATCGTATCAAGTATGCGCATCATCATCGCACAGGCGATGCTTGGTGTATTTATCCGATGTATGATTTTGCACACGGACAAAGCGACTCAATCGAGAAGATTACACATTCATTATGCTCGCTTGAGTTTGATGTGCACCGTCCGATGTACGATTGGTTTATTGAGAAGTTGGGCATTTTCCCAAGCAAGCAGTACGAATTTGCTCGCCTCAACCTCAATTACACGATCATGAGCAAGCGAAAGCTTCTCCAGCTCGTCGAAAATAATCATGTAAGCGGCTGGGATGATCCACGTATGCCGACGATCAGCGGATTGCGTCGTCGCGGCTACACGCCAAAATCAATTCGAGACTTCATCGAGCGCGTCGGTACGTCAAAACGAAATAACGTCATTGACGTCAGCTTACTCGAGTTTAGTGTCAAGCAGCACCTCAATGCAATTTCGA
Source organism: Saprospiraceae bacterium (assembly GCA_020631455.1). Lineage (GTDB taxonomy): Bacteria > Bacteroidota > Bacteroidia > Chitinophagales > Saprospiraceae > JAHDHF01. Next base: position 890 of record JAHDHF010000154.1, on the reverse strand, counting down.
CGCGCGTCATGGTTGTCCAAGATCCGATCAAAGTCGTCATCACCAACTATCCAGAAGGACAAACTGAGCAGCTGCCGATCATCAATAATCCCGAAGACGAATCAGCTGGCTCACGCACGATACCGTTTGGCCGTGAGATCTACATCGAGTCAACTGACTTTATGGAGGTCGCGCCCAATAAAAAATACTTCCGCCTCGCAGTCGGTAAGACCGTCCGCCTCAAAGGCGCCTACATCATCGAGTGCGACGAGGTCATCAAAGATGACGCAGGCAATATCATTGAGCTGCATTGTCGCTACTTCGCAGATAGCAAGAGTGGCAGCGATACGAGCGGTATCAAAGTCAAAGGCACAATTCACTTCGTGAGTGCTGCCGAGGCAATCCCTGTCGAAGTGCGCTTATACGATCGCCTCTTCAATGACGAGACACCCGACGGACATGCAGACAAGCATTTTCTCGACTTCCTCAATCCGGATTCGCTCAAGGTCATTCCTCAAGCGTATGCGGAGCCATCGCTGGCGGCAGCCAAAGAAGGCGAGTACTTCCAATTCCTCAGAAGTGGCTACTACTGCGTCGATCCAGATTCGAGCAGCGACAAGCTCGTCTTCAATCGTACCGTGACGCTCCGCGATGGTTGGGCAAAAGCACAAGGCAAAAAGAAATAAATACTGCTTTGATGATTTGAAGCTCTGTGTATATTTGCATCCCCGTAAAGACGGGCGCCCAATTGCAAAGACAAATCTTCAAAACTCGAGGTGTAGCTCAGTTTGGTAGAGTACACGTCTGGGGGGCGTGTGGTCGCTGGTTCAAGTCCAGTCACCTCGACACATATCGGTCTTTAGCTCAGTTGGTTTAGAGCGCTGCCTTGACAGGGCAGAGGTCACTGGTTC
>JAHDHF010000153.1 GCA_020631455.1 Saprospiraceae bacterium | reverse complement strand
TTCTTACAATTGTCGCTATATAACATTTTTTGGCTGAGGGATAGTAGGCAGTGCTCGTAGAGCAGATGCGAAACGAAGTGAAGCAGCCGAGCGAACAGCGAGCTGCCGAATAGCCCGACCGCGAGTGAAGGAACTGAACGAGCGGGCAGCCCCAAATCTTCTACACACAATCATAAAACTTGCAGTTATATTTGGTGTTTTAAGTATCAAAAAATATCTCGACTATTGAGTGATATACAACTTTCTATTGGTGAGCTTGATCCGCGAGAGCTCTTTGGTCAGCATGATGCAAAAATGGATTTGATCCGTGAGGTACATCCCGAAATCAGCATCACGAGCCGCGGCGGCAAAATTTATATCAAAGGCGACAAAAAGGCTGCTCAAGAAGTCAAGACGAAGCTCGAACGCATGATGCGTGCACTCGCACTCCATGGAGAGCTCGCGATGCAAGCAGTCGAAGAAATTGCTCAAGGCGGACAGCCATTTGCAAATAAACTCGAAGACTCAAAAGCGAATGTGATCGTCTACGGTCGCAATGGGAAGCCAATCAAAGCTCGCACGCGCAACCAAAAGAAATTGGTCGAAGCAGTCGATGACAATGATATTGTCTTTGCTGTCGGGCCGGCTGGTACTGGTAAGACATATACTGCCGTTGCGCTCGCTGTTCGTGCGCTCAAAAACAAGCTCGTCCGTCGGATTATCTTGACGCGCCCAGCTGTAGAAGCTGGTGAAAACCTCGGCTTCTTGCCTGGTGATCTCAAAGACAAAGTCGATCCGTACTTGCGCCCGCTCTACGACGCGCTCGACGATATGCTGCCGCATGAGAAGCTCGAGCAGTTTATGACGACGCGCATCATCGAAGTCGCACCCCTTGCATTTATGCGTGGTCGAACACTTGACAACGCATTTATCATCTTGGATGAAGCGCAGAATACGACGTCACCTCAGCTTCGGATGTTTTTGACGCGACTCGGTCCAAGCGCCAAGGCAATCATTAATGGAGACTTGACTCAAATTGACTTGCCTCGCAGCCAAAAATCTGGTTTGATCAGAGGGCTTGATATTTTGGATGGTGTCAATGGCATCGGTATGGTACGACTCACTGCTGAAGATGTGGTCAGACACCGCCTCGTCAAAGAGATCATCAAAGCCTACGAAGTCAGCGATAAAGAATTAAAAGAGAAGCGCGACGCCAAAAAGGCAGCTGAGAAAGCCGAAAAAGAAGCCCTCGAAAGCAAGAAAGATTAATCACTTTGTCTTTTTACGACTTTGGTCGCACTCTCTTTGATCAAAGCGTGTTCTAATTGGTGGTGGGCACTGTTTTGTGTCGCACCTTTACATTTGATTTGACCTAACCGCAGGATACTTTCCCTATGAACGACGTTCACTACAGCTTGATGGATGATGAGCCAGATATGATGCCGATGATGAGCATGGACGAAGATGATGACTCGCCTGATACGACGTATCCAGAGCAACTTCCTCTTGTCGCGCTTCGCAACTCTGTTCTATTTCCAGGTATAATGATTCCGATCACAGTCGGACGTCAAAAATCTGTTGCTGCTGTACGTCAAGCGTACAGTGCTGACAAGTACATCGGCGTATTGACTCAACGCGAGTCTGCAATAGATGATCCAAAGCAAGAGGACTTGTATCAAGTCGGTACGATCGCTCGTGTAGTCAAAGTCTTGACAATGCCTGATGGCAACATCACTGCGATTCTTCAAGGTCGCCGTCGATTTGGTCTTCTTGAGATTACAGAGTTTGATCCGTATCTCGTGGGCACGCATGAGCTCTTACATGATATTGAGCCTGCTGATGATGAGAAGGCCGAATACACAGCGATGCTCACTTCAATTCGAGAATCTGGAAGAAGCATCATCGAGCTCTCAGCTCATATCCCAAATGAAGCGGCTGTCATGCTTCAGAATATCGAGAAAAATGGTTTTTTACTTAATTTCTCTGCTTCAAATCTCAGTGCTGACATCACCGTCAAGCAATCAATTCTCGAGATGGGCGAGCTTAAAGAAAAAGCAGAAGCAATACTCGAACATCTGAATAAAGATCTCCAAATGCTCGAGATCAAAGATCAGATCGAGAATAAAGTCCGTACAGATATTGAAAAGCAGCAGCGCGATTATTTCTTAAATCAGCAGCTGAAAACAATTCAAAATGAACTCGGTAATAATCCTCATGCGGAGGACATTCTCGAATTAAAACAAAAAGCTCAACAGAAAACATGGCCTGAAGAAGCGCAGCAAGCATTTGCCAAAGAGATGAAAAAGCTCGAGCGCATGAATCCTGCAGCAGCCGAGTACAGCGTCACCATGAATCATCTAGAGTTTATGGTCGAGCTGCCATGGGAAACGTACACGAAAGACAATTTTGATCTCAAGAAGGCAGAAAAAATTCTGCACCGCGATCATTACGGTCTTGATAAAATCAAAGAACGCATCCTTGAGCATCTCGCAGTACTAAAACTCAAGCAGGATATGAAAGCGCCGATTTTGTGCTTAGTCGGTCCTCCTGGAGTTGGTAAAACTTCTCTAGGTAAAAGTATTGCTGCTTCTCTCAATCGTAAATACATCCGCATGTCGCTCGGTGGCTTGCACGATGAGAGTGAACTCCGCGGTCACAGAAAAACATATATCGGTGCAATGGCTGGCCGCATTTTGAAAAGTATTCAAAAAGTCGGCAGCAGCAATCCAGTTTTTATTCTCGATGAAATTGATAAAGTCGGAAAAGGATTTAAAGGTGATCCGTCAAGTGCGCTTCTTGAAATCCTTGACCCTGAGCAAAACGAAACATTTCATGACAACTTCTTAGATGTTGATTATGATCTCAGTAAGGTTTTATTTATAGCAACTGCGAATTCACTTTCGACGATTCAGCCTGCCCTTCGAGACAGAATGGAGATTATTCGAGTTAGCGGATATTCAGCAGAAGAGAAAGTCCAAATCGCCAAGCAGCACCTTGTACCTGATCAGCGAAAAGCGCATGGACTCAAAGGAAAAGACGTCAGAATAAAAGACGAGCTTCTACTCCAAATCATCCGAGAGTACACACGCGAAAGTGGCGTCCGCGAGCTCAATCGTGTCATCGGAAAAGTCATGCGCAATATCGCCAAGCGTGTCGCCATGGAAGAACAGTACAAACCGACACTTACAAGTTCTGACATCCACGACATTCTAGGACCGATTAAATATATTAATGATATTTATCAAGACATCAAAACGCCTGGTGTCGCCGTCGGACTTGCTTGGACAAGCGTAGGAGGTGAAATTCTATTTATAGAAGCCATCCTCAGCAAAGGCAGCGGCAAACTCGAACTCACAGGCAACCTCGGCGCTGTGATGAAAGAATCTGCTAAGACAGCACTCTCTTTTATTAAAGCACATGCCGAGCATCTTCATTTAAATGAAGAACAATTAGATAAAACAGATATTCATATTCATGTACCAGAAGGCGCAATTCCAAAAGATGGCCCTTCAGCTGGTATTACGATGTTGAGTGCCTTGACTTCTGCATTTATTGGCAAACCAATTAAAGCAGGTCTCGCCATGACTGGCGAAATTACTCTACGCGGAAAAGTCCTGCCAGTAGGAGGAATAAAAGAAAAACTTCTAGCAGCCAAACGTATGGGACTGCAAGAAGTCATGCTTTGCGAAGTCAATAAAAAAGACGTCAGCGAAATAGAACCGCAATATCTCGAAGGATTACAATTGCATTATGTCACATCGATGCGTGACGTTTTGAGAACTGCTTTAAATATCACGATGCTTGAAGACTTGCCTGCAGTAAGCCTCATGCACAATCCTGTAGCAGGCAGCCATCCTGAGATACAAGCCTAAAACAAAATAAATCCGGCTAGAATCAACCCAATAAATCCTGACAATAAAATAAAAAACGAAGCCGACGAAATCAATGAAAATTTAAACACCGTTGTGTACCACTTTTGCTTGTACACGACGAGCATCGCTACAAATGGATAAATAATCCAACCCCAAAACTGAATAAACGAAAAGACAAGCGAGCCAGGACCAAGCTCAAAAGGCAACAAATAATGAATCAATAAAACTGGAATATACATTAACACATTAGCAGCATAGAGATGCGCCAAAAAAGTCAGATGCGTCACTAAATAAAACTTCGGGTATAATATTTTTAATCCAATTCCAATAAATGGCAGCATCAACATAATAGCCCAAGGAGCATAAGTTAACAATGCTTTCTTAAAGGCATTCTGATCTTTCAAAAATCGAAGAAACTGCCAAGTAAAGTATTTTGAAAAATCGTCAGAATCTTCAGGTATATATTTTTCTTTGAGTTCAGCATCCGAGAGCGTCATTAAATTCTTTCGAAGCTCGCCCATATCTCCTAGTGAAATATCATTGCTAAACAGATTAATCGTCATTTTATCATTATCATCGACACCTACTCCGACCGTAATACCACTTGTATCACTCTTTAATGAATCCTCACTCACAAGCACCGAATCTTCAAGTACTGCATTTTGAGCCGTCTGCTGCGAGTCAATTAAATACACGATCGAATCCAATTGCTGCTGCACAGAATCAGTCGGCAATAAAATAGAATCATCTTGTATTGTCAGCCATTCACCTTTATTGATTAATTCACCAATACTGACAATAGAAAACAAAACGATAATCACACCAAGCAACAATCGAAACGGCTGCATATACCGCTGTCGCATACCATCCATATAATCACGCGTCACCTTACCAGGTCGCGTCAATAGCGGCACAAGCGTCGTCATCAGTCGCTGATCGAGCGAAAGCGTATTACCAATAAAATCAGCAATCATCTCACGCAAGGTCGGGCGCGACTCAAGATGCTTCTGCCCACAATCAGAGCAAAAATCTGCATGCGAAGGCATTGGCGCATGACAATTTTGACAAAACCAGTTTTCGGATTGAGGCATATCGTGGGGCTATCGATACTCCAATGTACATCAATCAATGATTTTTTAGATCGTCATTCGATGAGACCAAGCAATCATTCGATCAATTAAAATGAATAGTATGGGCCATCCGCAGCTT
>JAHDHF010000152.1:3736-5099 GCA_020631455.1 Saprospiraceae bacterium | reverse complement strand
GCTGATGATTTAAATCGCTTGACATCATTCTCGCGGAGCTTGGCGTGCTTGGTGCGACGTCCTTGTACTCGTGCGCGCCATTTTTTCCAGTTGCTGAGTTTCATCTCCTGCTTCATGAGCCTGATGACGGCTGCTTCGGGCAGCCCAAACTGCTCTTTGATGGCATCAAAGGTGGTGCGATCTTCCCACGCCATACCGATGACACGATCGACATCTTCTGCGCTGAGTTCGTATTCTTCTTGTATTGACATGCTTGTAGTCTAACCAATAGAGCGCGACTTTGTTGTTTTGGACAAGCGCTGCGAAGTGGTGCAAGTGCAACGAGCAGACGCAAACGCAGTGAAGCGGCCGAGCGATCAGCGAGCCACGTAGCATAGCGACCCGTACTTTTTTCGAGTGTTTTATTCACTCGAAAAAAGTACGGGATGGCCCATTGTTCCTATTAAAATTTGTCTCGGAGTTTGAGAATTGGTTTTTCGAAAAAAGTGTAGAGTAGAGAGGAAACACCAATGACCAGAACCCAATACAAACTGTATTTGAATATAGCGTCGCTGTGTCCAGTCGGAGCAAAATTGTCTCGAATGACTTCTGCGATCAAGGCAAGATGAATGAGATACATCGAGTAGGATATTTTGCTGATATGTGTGATTGTATTTGTGATTAGAATTTTCGGTGCGTGAAAAGAAGAAAAAAATGGGAGAACGAGTAAGACAGAAATTGGAGTCAATGCGAAATAAAAAATTTGACGATACAAACCTGTATGTGGCGCTGAATATTGAATAATACAATACATCAAGATTGCTCCAAGTATGAGCGCTGGATATTTTAGTTTCTTCCAGTATGAATGAGCGTAAAAGGCAAGCCAAGCAGCAAGGAGTCCGTAGCCAATGCTGTCGAGTCGCGCGACCACGGTTTTGCGGAATATTAAATCATACTCGAAGCGTGAAATATCTGGATCAAGGATGCTGCAGCGATACAATAATGGAAGTAGAACCAATGTCAATGTAGCAAATAAATACGCATATCGAGCAGGCAAGAATCGAATGCTAATAAAAATAATAAGCGGCGAAAAAATATAAAACCATTCTTCTATCGATAGGCTCCATGACTCCCAGAAAAAACCTTGAAATGGCTCAATAAAATTTTGAGTAAAAATGAAGAATGTATAATTAAATTGAGTGATATCTTCATTGATGATGCCGTAGCGGACGACGAGGTAATTGCAAGCTAGAATCAAATAGTACAGTGGCAATGTGCGAAACCAACGCCGCTTCCAAAATGTGAAAAGCTGTTTTACGGAAAATGAATTGCTTGCTGTGATCGTTTTGAGTAGGATGCCGCCGATCAAGAAGCCGCTGAGTAC
>JAHDHF010000152.1:0-3636 GCA_020631455.1 Saprospiraceae bacterium | reverse complement strand
CTGTTTGAAATTCCTGCTGCATAAATCAAGATTTGCGAAGGACTTCTCAGTACTTTTAAGTCTTGACTCGACGCACTTAACGTTCTTGAATTATGCCTGAATTTTGCCATCTCCATTGCCACACTCAGTATTCGCTCCTTGATGGTGCGACGTCGATCCCTGCGATGATGCAGAAGGCTGCTGCTGATGGTCAAAAGGCTGTGGCGTTGACGGATCACGGCAATATGTTTGGCGCATTTCAATTTGTCAATGAGGCAAATAAAAATGGATTGAAGCCAATCGTCGGTTGCGAGTTTTATCTAGTAGAGGATCGCCACAAAAAAACATTCAAGCGAGCAAATAACGAGCGTGATATCCGTTACCATCAATTATTGCTTGCAAAAAATCGAGTAGGCTATCAAAATTTGATGAAGCTCTGTTCGCTGGGTTACATGGAGGGCTTTTACCAAAAATATCCTCGTATAGACAAAGAGATTCTAGTACAATATTCTGAAGGTCTGATCGCAACAAGTTGTTGCTTGGGTTCGATCGTGCAGCAGTTATTGTTAAAAGGAAAAACTGAAGAAGCAGAACAAGAATTAAAATGGTGGCTCGATATTTTTGGTGAAGATTATTATATCGAATTGCAGCGCCATACTGGTCTCGAAAATATCGATGGACTCGGTGTCAGCCAAGAAGATCTCAATCAGCAGCTCATTCAATTTGCACGCAAGCATAATATCGACATCATTGCAACAAATGATTCGCATTATCTCGAAGAAGAAGATGCGACGCCGCACGATGTTTTGCTCTGCGTCAATACTGGGAGTAATCTCGCTGACACTGAGCGGTTTCGATTTCCGAGCAATGACTTTTACTTCAAGTCACAAGCAGAAATGGGCGCTATTTTTAGTGACATTCCAGAAGCTCTAGACAACACAGTCAAACTCCAAGACAAAGTTGAACTGCTCAATTTGAGCAGAGATGTTTTATTGCCTGAGTTTCCGCTTCCTGAAGGCTTCGCCAATCAGCTTGACTATTTACGCCATCTGACGTATGAAGGTGCAAAATGGCGCTGGGGGACAATTACTCAAAAAATACAAGAGCGACTTGATTTTGAATTATCTGTTATTGAAAAAACAGGTTATCCTGGCTATTTTTTAATCGTTAACGATTTTATTCAAGCGGCCCGAAATATGGATGTCAGCGTTGGTCCAGGTCGTGGATCTGCTGCTGGATCTGCTGTTGCATATTGCTTGCGAATTACAGATGTCGATCCGATTCATTACGATTTACTGTTTGAGCGCTTCCTCAATCCTGACCGGATGAGCATGCCCGATATTGATATTGACTTTGATGACGAAGGTCGTGGCAAAGTCATCGATTATGTCGTCGATAAATATGGCAAGAACCAAGTTGCCCAAATTGTTACCTACTCGACAATGGCAGCTAAGTCAGCGATCAAAGATGTCGGTCGAGTAAAAGGTGTACCACTTGACACCGTCAATAAAATTTCAAAGACATTTCCAAAGCAACTTGGTGCAAGCCTCAATGATGTACTCGCAGAAGGGGGCGTCACGGAAAAGCTCTGGGGCAAGATGAACGACCAAGACCGCCAAGCCGCTCTTAAAATCCGTGAGATGGCTGAGAGTAAAGGCGAAGTTGGTGAAGTGCTGCAACTCGCCAAGCGAGTAGAAGGATCTATACGCGGTACAGGAGTGCACGCCTGCGGTGTCATCATTACACCAGATGATATAACCAATTACGTTCCTGTCTCGACTGCGAAGGGCAATGAGATGGTGCTGTCTCAATTTGATAATAACGTCGCCGAAGATGCTGGCCTGCTCAAAATGGATTTCCTAGGGCTGCGGACATTGTCGATCATTAAAGAAGCTGTCGGATTTGTCAAAGAACGTCACGGAATCGAGTTAGACTTTGACGAAATCGGGCTAGAAGATCCTAAGACCTACGAGCTCTTCCAGAAAGGGGATACTGTTGGCATCTTTCAATACGAAAGTGGCGGTATGCAAAAGCACATGCGTGAGTTGCGGCCAACGGTCTTTGATGATCTTGTCGCCATGAATGCCTTGTATCGACCTGGCCCGATGCAGTACATCCCGAATTATTGTCGCCGCAAAAACGGTAAGGAAAAAGTCGAATACCCTCTACCTGCGACCGAAGAAGTCCTTGCTCCAACCTATGGAATTACCGTTTACCAAGAGCAAGTCATGTTGCTCTCGCAGAAACTCGCTGGATTTACAAAAGGTGAAGCGGACGTACTGCGTAAGGCAATGGGTAAAAAGAAAGCAAAACTCATTGCAGAGCTAAGAAGCAAATTTGTAGATGGCTGCCTCGCCAATGGTCATCCGCAAAAAGCTGTCGAAAAAATCTATACAGATTGGGAAGCCTTTGCTGCTTACGCATTTAATAAAAGTCACTCAGTCTGCTATGCTTTACTTGCATATCGTGCAGGTTATCTAAAAGCAAATTATCCCGCCGAATATGCAGCAGGCGTCTTGTGCCACAATAAAAATGACCAATCACGCCTCACATTTTTGATGCGTGCGTTCCGGAATAGTGGCGTCGAGATTCTTGGACCAAGCATCAATGAAAGTGGTCTCAATTTTAGTGTCAATAAAAATGGAAAAGTCCGTTTTGGTATAGCAGCACTTCGCAATGTCGGCGAAGGCGTCAGTCAATACATCATAGCCGAGCGAAAAAAAGACGGCGAATTCTCAAGTTTGTTTGACCTCATGCGACGCGTTCCAGAAGCAGCCAATAAACGAGTCCTAGAAAGCCTCGCCAAAGGTGGCGCATTTGATGATTTTGAAGACGTACATAGAGCTCAGTATTTTACAAAGTCGATGGCATTTGATTCTGTGATCGAGCATGCTGTCAAATATTCACAAGCATACTCATCATCAAAACTTACAGCCGAAAACTCTCTATTCGGTGATGCAATTGATGAAAGTATTGCTGAGCCAACAATACCCGAAACAGAAGAATGGGATTCATCAATCCGAATTGAACTCGAGAAAGAAGTCACTGGCATTTATATCAGTGGACATCCGCTTGACAAGTTTGATTTTGAGATGCACCGCTTCAGCAATTGCGTCTTGAGCGAACTTGATGACCTAGAGCCCAGCAGCAGCCGCATCATCAATCTCACTGGCAGATTGACAGAGGTCAAACACTTGATGGCTAAGTCTGGTCAGCCATTTGGCCGCTTTACTTTGACAGATCGTACAGAGTCCAAAACCTTCAGCGTATTTGGCAAGCAATACGGCGAAGTCCAACATTCACTCGTGGCAGATATGGTCGTACGCATCAAAGGCCGATACGAAATACCCAAATGGAAAAAAGAAGCAATTCCAGATTTTCGGATCCAAAAAATCGAACCGCTCGACCAAGTCGCACAAGATGAAACAAGCGCCTTGACAATTCGCCTCCATTCAAATCAAGTTAATAGCGAGCTTATAGAAACTTATTCTAAAGTCATTAAAGATTATCCCGGCAAGCATGAATTTAAAGTTTTGCTAGCTGATTCTAAAGGTATCGTGCAGCTCAAAAGCTCCAATACGACAGTTGAAGTATCCACTCCACTTATAGAAGCGCTCAAAGAAATCGACATTGAATATCTTGTAACGTAACCTTTGA
>JAHDHF010000017.1 GCA_020631455.1 Saprospiraceae bacterium | reverse complement strand
GCTAGGAGAACTTATGTAAAGTTAACCGATGGCGTTTGCCTCAAAATGCTTGAAGCACGCCGAGCTGCAATTGATTTTTGCTCCAGTTATCAGTTGTTTGATTCATAATGCCGAGCTGGATTTTAAGATTATCAAGGAGCACGTAGCCGATGGCTGCATACGCACGATTGCGATCAAAGATCTCGACAGTGCGACCATCTCCGATGTCGCGCTGACCGTTGATGAAGATCTCATTATAAAGCGCAAGGTAAACAGCGTCTTTTTCGAGTGTTTCTTTGTTGAGTGGTACGTTGATAAACAATGTGTATCGATATCGTGTCCTGAAATCTTGATTTTCGACGAAGCGCTGCTCGTAGCGGAAGCGATGATTTGTAAACACACGATTACCGAATTTGACTGGAAATAATGCTTCTTGATAAATGCGGCTTTCAGTTGTCGTCTCCTTGAAATCAATACCATATTGCCCAGTTGTGATATTGGCGTAGCCAAGCGTCACTTTGAGCTTGTTTGCATTTTTTGGTCTGTATGTTACGCCGCTACGCAGTAGGAGCTGCTCTAGGTCGCCGCCGAGATTCCAATTCCGGAATTGGACATCACCCTGCACGCCAAATCCTGTGTCTTTGATTTTGACATCAAAAAAATACATGTACCAAGCGCCGAGCTTGTCTTCGTCCACTTGGGCTGACGCGAGAAGCGGAATGGAAAGGAGGCAAATTGTTAAAGCGAAGGACTTGAGTTGATTCATTGCTGATTTTAATTCTTGAGTTGAAGCGAGCAGCAAATAAAACGAATGAATGTGAAATGAGTTTACTACAATTCATGTAATTTCTACTCGGACAAGTGCTGCGGAGTGGATTCGAATGCTATCAAAGAAATTTGATGAGTGATAGATTTTGTTTCTTAAGTGAAACAATTCTTAAGAGATAACTAGAAATAGCTCTAGTCGGTATTCTCACTCAAGTAGGAATCAATGACTTTCAGCATTTTTTCAGCGGCTAAAGGTTTGTAAATATATCCACCAACTTCGGGTTCATTTTCAGCATTTTCCAAGTCTTTTGGGTGAGTCGAAGTTGAAAGCATCAAAATAACAATGTCGGATTTTAAGCTTTGGTCAAGTTGTTTGTATTTTTCAATGAACTCCCAACCGTTCATGCCGGGCATGTTGATGTCTAAAAAGATGATGTTCGGTTTGATATAGGAAGAAGCATTTGTTTTTTGTAGATAGTCGTATGCTTCGGATGGAGAAGTAAATGTTATGATATGATTGACTCTTCCAGTTTCTTCAATCTCAATTTTATGCAAAATATTAGTCGGCTTATGGTCGTCGATAAGCATAACACAATTTAAATTTTTCATAGTTATTTTTTTATAGTGAAGCTAAATGTAGTACCTACTCCTTCCTGTGAATTTACGAATATTTCGCCTTGGTGAAGATCGACCACTTTTTTTGCTTGGGTTAGTCCAATTCCTGTGCCTGAGTATTCTGATCTATGATTGAGTCTTCCGAATAGTTTGAAGATGTTCGGTATGTACTCCTTCTTCATGCCAATACCATTGTCTTTTACGTGAAATTTCCAAAAAGAACGTTGCTCTTCAAATGAAATAGAAATTTCAGGAGATCGGTCTTTTGTGGTAAATTTAATTGCGTTCGTAATGAGGTTTAAAAATAAAAGGCGCAGCTCGACTTTGTAGCCATCTACAATTGGTAGTTCAGGTATTTCGATTTGAGCATTGGTGTCAGAGATGACTTTATCTAGGTCTTTTATTATATTTTTAACCAAAAGAAAAGTATCTACTTTTTCTTTCGTAATGTTTCTTCCTATTCTCGAATGATCTAAAAGTCCATCTATTTGCTCTTTCATTCTGTAAGAAGCATTCGTAATAAATGAAAGGTAGGTTTTTCCTGATTTGTCAATCTTGTCTGCGTAATCTCTGTTTATGAGATCTATAAAGCCAGTTATTGTTCTGAGTGGTTCTTGAAGGTCATGTGCAGAAGCATAGGCAAGCTGCTCCAGTTCTTCATTCTTTCGTTTGATTGATATCTCATTGTTTTTTAATTCGGTGATATCTTGAATCACTCCTAATACATACCCTTCATCTTTTGTAAGATTTAATTGATGTCTAAGCCATTTAATGGAGTGATTCGAAGATGTAATTCTGTATTCGAAAGGAGGTACATTTTCTTGAGTGCTGAGGATTGATTTTTCGATTACGGTCTCTCGATCTTCGTCCATTACTTTACTAATAGCTATTGCAAATGTTTCTTTAGGAGATGTCTTTTCAATATCAATATCAAATATCGTATAAAAACTATCAGTACAGATCACTTCATTAGTGCCCAAAAAGCGTTTGTAAGTAGCTGTTTTAGAGAATCGTTCTCCCATTTGTAATACACTTTCTCTCGATTGAATCTGTTGTTTGAGTTCGATATCATTTATGACTCTCGATACTTTAAGTGCTATAAGCTGCAAAATGCTTTTATTGTTTTCAAAATGTGATGTAGATTTTTCGGAAGTAGAGCAGAGTGTAAATGTTCCCCAAATCTTATTGTCAATAAACAATGGTAAACCAATAACTGATTGTGTGTCAAGAAAAATTCTGCCTGCGAGATCATACTGCGGCAAGCCTTTGAGTTTCGAATGATAGACGATGTCTTCTTTTTCGATGACTTCTTGACAGAGTGTATCGCACAACCTGAATTCTGCTCCTTTGGCAAGTTTGTTATTCAGTGTACTAGATTGAATGACTTTATAATTCTGATCATTTACAAAACTGATAAATCCATTTTCAAATTCTGTTATATCCTTTGCAAAATTGATATATTCAAGCAGAAGCTTATCATCGTCACTATTGTCAATATAAATGTTGACTAAGGTGTTGAGTTGCGAATTTAAAACTTTGAGCTTTTGAGCTTCGTTATGCATATCGTGTCTGGTTGTTTGTTTTGGAAATCAATGCTAAAATCACATTCTTGCTTAAGCATGACTTCATTTAAAAAAACGCAGCTATTTAATTTTTGTTTCGAATTGTACTTTTTAGTAAAATGAGAAAAGTGTCATTTTGTCAATTCAATGTTTCAAAGTAACTCATGAGTAGATATATCTCGGCGTCTTTTGTAGTGACGTGTTGGGCTTGGATGAATTGGACAAGCGCTGCGGAGTGGTGCGCAGCAGACGCCTAAACGGAGTAAAGGCGGCCGAGCGAACAGCGAGCCACGCAGCATAGCGACCCGCAGCGAGTGTAGCGAGCGGAGGGATGGCCCATTGATTTGATCGTTGTGATGCTTCGTTTATCTTGATTTCCACACCTTTAGTCTAGCAAGACTGCTCAAAAGAATTGGAGATACGATCTTTATGTCTTCAACTGTTTTGGTTTAATCCCATTTACATCTCTATGAAGCATCTTGTATCTCTTGCGCTGGCTTGTGTAGTCGCGCTCTCTCTACAGGCGCAATCGACGAATATCGAGTTTGAAGAATTTACGCTCGACAACGGATTGCACGTCATCCTCCATCAAGACAAGTCTACTCCGATTGTAGCTGTCAGTGTCATGTATCATGTTGGTTCTAAAAATGAGCTGCCCAATCGCACTGGGTTCGCACACTTTTTTGAGCACCTTCTTTTTGAGGGTTCTGTCAATATCGAGCGTGGTGAATTCAGTAAATATGTCGAAAATGCAGGCGGTATTCTAAATGCGAACACCTCGTATGACCGCACGTACTACTTCGAGATTTTGCCAAGCAATCAACTCGAACTCGGTCTTTGGCTTGAGTCTGAGCGTATGCTCCACGCTCGTGTCGATCAGATCGGTGTAGAGACGCAGCGCGAAGTCGTGAAAGAAGAGCGCCGTCAACGTATCGACAATCAGCCGTATGGCTCACTCCTCGAAGAGACGATGAAGCGCGTCTTTACAAAGCATCCATACTCGTGGCCTATCATCGGCTCTATGGATCACTTGAATGCAGCTACTGAACAAGATTACAAAGATTTTTATGCGATGTTTTATGTGCCGAATAATGCGGTACTTTCTATCGCGGGCGACATCGATAAAGCTGAAGCAAAAGAATTGATCAATAAATATTTTGCGACAATCCCGAAAGGCACGAAGGAAATCCGTCGTCCAAATGTGACTGAGCCAGAAAAAACAGCTGAAGTACGCGCTGAAATCGAGGATAATGTCCAATTGCCAGCTGTCATCCAAGCATACAAAATGCCTGCACAAGGCACGGATGATAGCTACGCGCTCCAAATGCTCGGTACATTATTGAGTGGTGGTCAGTCAAGTCGTATGCAAAAATCAATCGTCGATGAGCAGCAGAAGGCATTGTTTGTCGGATCATTCCCATTTGCGCTAGAAGATGCAGGTGCGATGATCAACTTTGGTATCGTGCAGCAAGGTGTCGAAGCAGCTGATCTCGAAAAAGCGATGATCGCTGAAGTCGAGAAAGCAAAAAGTGCTTTGATGTCAGATGATGAATTCCAAAAGCTGCAAAATCAGATTGAGAGTAACTTCATCCAAAGCAATTCTTCAATGGCTGGTATCGCAGAGAGTCTTGCGAATTATCACATGTATTTCGGTGATGCGAATTTGATCAATACTGAGCTTGAGCGCTATCGCGCAGTCACGAAGGAAGACATCCAGCGTGTAGCAAAGCAATATCTCAAGGAGACGAATCGCGTCACTTTGTATTACGTACCGAAAAAAGAAAAGCCGTAATCGGCAGCTTTCACATTACTTCAACTTAGGAAATCAATAGAATGAAATATCTACCTATAAGTCTTGTTTTCGCTGCTTTGACTTTACTCGCAGCGTGTTCACCAAAGAACTATCCTTCGACTTCAACTGACAAGGCTGCTGAAGCAGTCGAAACTGTAAAAGATGTCGCTAAAAATCCTCCTGGCGAGGAATACCGTGGCAAAGCTCCTGAGCCTGCAGCAGCTCGTAAAATTGATATGGGCTCGTATGAGTCATTCAAACTCGACAATGGCTTAACTGTAATCGTCGTTGAGAATAATAAACTTCCACGCATTGGTATTCAGCTCTCTGTCGATGAGCCACATTTGTTTAGTGAAGGCAAATTTGCTGGAGCTGCTGAGATGGCTGGCGCTTTGATGAGCCGCGGTACAAAAACGCGCACCAAAGCACAATTTGACCAAGAAGTTGATTATATCGGTTCAAACTTTAGCGCAAGTTCTGGCGGCGCATTTATCGGCGGCTTGAGTAAGCACACGAATAAGATGTTTGAATTGATTGCTGATGCAGCACTCAATCCGACATTCCCACAGGCTGAATTTGATAAAGTCAAAAAGCAAAAGCTCGGCGAACTCGCTCAAGCAAAAGATTCACCTGATGCAATCGCAGGTAATGTCAGCTCTGTACTTCGTAATGGCTCAACGCATCCGTACGGCGAGCTTGTCACTGAAGAAACAATCGAAAACCTTACACCAGCAAAAGCACGCGAATTTCATAAGCGCGCATTTGTGCCAAACCACTCTTACCTCGTTATCGTAGGTGATATCAAAACTGCTGATGCGAAAGCAAAAGCACAGCAATATTTCGGCAAATGGGCGAAGGGCGGCATTAAAGGCAAAGATTATCCAGTTCCTTCTGCTCCACGTGCACGCAATGTTGCATTTGTAGACAAAGCTGGTGCTGTACAGTCAGTCATTAATGTGACGTATCCAGTTGATTTGACGCTCGGTGATCAAGATTATATCGCAGGTATGGTCATGAATGGCGTCCTCGGTGGCGGTGTCTTCAGTGGTCGATTGATGCAAAATCTCCGCGAAGACAAAGCCTACACATACGGAGCACGCTCAGCACTCCGTGGCGACAAATTTGTAGGCCGCTTTGTAGCAAGTGCGAGTGTCCGTAATGAAGTGACAGATAGCTCTGTGACTGAATTCTTGAAAGAGATGGAGCGCATGCGCAATGAGCCAGTAACAAAAGATGAGCTCCAGCTCGTCAAAAACTACATGAGTGGCTCGTTTGCTCGCGGGCTCGAAAATCCGCAGACAGTAGCTCGCTACGCACTCAATACGTATCGCTACAACCTACCAAAAGACTACTACGAGACATATCTCCAAAAACTCAATGCCGTGACAATAGCCGATGTACAGCGTGTAGCACGCGAGTACATCCGCCCTGACAATGCCTACGTTGTCGTCGTCGGAAATAAGGACGAGGTCGCTGGTAAGCTTGGACAATTTGCTCGTACTGGAAATGTTGATTACTACGATATGTACGGCCGCGCCGTAGAAGTCAAAGAATCCGCAATTCCTGAGGGCATGACCGCTGAAGCTGTCATCGAAGATTATATCGAGGCAATCGGTGGCGAGAAAAAACTCCGCGCTGTGACTGATATGACTATGACAATGCAAGCTGAAATGCAAGGCCAAAAGATCACGATGGTCTCAAAGCAAAAAGCACCAAACAAGTACATACAAGAAGTGCAGATGATGGGCATGACTGTCCAGAAAATGACTTTTGATGGTACGAAAGGGAAGCAAGATGGCATGCAAGGCTCAAAAGATCTCGAAGGCGACGAACTCGAGTCGATGAAGCAGCAAGCAGTCATGTTTCCTGAGCTTGATTATGCGAAGCTTGGCTACAAACTCGAGCTTAAAGGTCAAGAAAACCTAGAAGGCAAAGATGTCTATCGTGTACAGATCACAGATCCTAAAGGCGATAAAACAACTGAGTATTTTGATACAAAAACTCACTTGAAAGTTATGACACTTTCGACTCAAGATCAGCCACAGCAAGACGGTACAACGAAGCCAGTGACAGTCAGCAATAAAATACTTGACTACAAAGAAGTAGATGGTATTAAAGTGCCATCTAAAATCTCAATGACAGGTATGATGCCAATGCCACTTGAGATGAATGTCTCTGACGTCAAAGTGAATTCAGGAATTAAGGATGAAGAATTTATGATTAAATAAAATCTGTTTATTCATAATAGAAAAGCGGCTTACCAAATTGATGGTGAGCCGCTTTTTTTATTGTAATTTTTATGGGCCATCCCTCACGCTCATTTCATTTCGCGATCGGGCCGCTATGCTTCGTGGCTCGCTGTTCGCTCGGCTGCTCATTACATTCGCATCTGGCTTTGCCACCACTTCGCAGCGCTTGTCCGAAAGGTAATTTTCAATATATTAGAGTTGTGACTTTTGATCGAACAGTTAAATATGCTACAGACGCGTGTACTGGAGAAATTTATGATGCCGATGTAGTTTTTAAGGAAACTTCTAAAGCTCATGAATATAGAAAACTATATAACGAGGGTAAACTTGATATTATTTGTAATGAGTGTGAGCAAGAACTTATTGTATCATCAAGCAGATACAGCAGAATACACTTTAAGCATAAACCAAACTCAAGTTATTGCATTCTCAAAGACACGAAAATTACAGAGCAAGAAAATGATCAAATTCAGGAACATATTTTTCGAAGAGAATCTGATAGACATAAAGAGCTAAAAGAAAAAATTTTTAGTAAACTACTTGGTGTTCGTGGAATTAATCATGGTACGTTAGCTAAAGATGATAAGTTCTTGTCTCATGGAAATGAAAAACGAAGACCTGATATTTACTGTGAGTATCATGGGAAGAAAATCGTGTTTGAAATTCAGCTTTCAAAACTTCCTCTTAGATACATACTAAGCAGATATAACTTTTATAAGAAAAATGAAATTTACCTAGTTTGGATTCTAGATGATTTTGATGTTATAAATGGGCAAAATCAAATGGAGAAGGATATAAAATATTTGACGAAGTATCAAAATTTCTTTAAACTAGATGAAATACATGACGAGTTTAGATTGAGTTGTAAGTACAAGGTTCCTTTTTTAGATGGGAAAAATAACATTCGATCTAAATGGAGAAATACATCGATTTCTTTTAATCAGATGAAATTCTCAACAAAGGATTATCAAGTATTCTACTTCAATTTTAAGCAAAAAAATGAAGATTGTAAAAATGAACAAAAGCGCATTGAGTTAGTAACGAAAGAGAAAAAGGCAAAACAAATTGAAGACATCAGACAAAGAAAATCACTAATTAGGGTTGAATCACTAATCAATCAATTAAGAGAACTTCAAAAACAATCCTTTAATTACACCTTAAGTTCAAGCATTGAAAAAGCAATTAATGATTTGAGTGTCATTGAGATTGAACTATTGAATCTTAAATTAGATTGGAGTCAAAAAAAAGTAAATGGAGATGAATACATCCTTCATTATTGGCTTAGCAATATTTCAAGAAAAGGTTATACATTCTTGATTCTTGTATTAAAAATGAAGTCTATTAAACTCGATATAAATTATTGCAATAGTTCAGGAGAAGGTGCGTTTACCAAGCTCATAGAAAACTCAAACATTCACCATAGCTTGCAAAGAGAATTGTTTACGTATATTTTTTATAGAGGATACGCGCTTGCAGGAATCGATATCGTTTCTATGAACATGAATTGGGGTAATAGCTCCAATTTTCAGTATCGTAAAATGAAAATTTTCTACCTTGACAAGCTGAAGGGAAATTCTTTGGTTTTTGATTTAGACACTAAAAAATTGGGTGCTTTACTGATTTTGGAAAGTGCAAAAAGAAAAACAATAATGGCTAGTAAACTAAAAAGCTGGATTGGATATGGAAATAATGCTATTCGACACTATCGAATTTTTTGGGGTTTAATCGAGAAAGGCTTCAAGTATTATGGTGTTTTTGAATTGATTATTGAACAGGATAAACGAAAAACATTTAGAAGCGCATTGAGAGCATGGGAGGAGGAAAAACCAAGTCAAGACTTGACTTTTAGAAAGCTTGTAGCTAAATTGTATCCAGAGATATTTTAAAATCATATGTTTTGACGGAATAAACAGCTTCTCATCTCGGCTGAGGGATAGTAGGCAGCACTCGCTTGCGAGTGGATTTTTTTGCTATAAGTTGCCACGTACTTTAGTGAGTGGTTTTAGCAAAAAAAGCTAGGTGCCGTACTGCCGAATAGCCCGACCGCAGCTTTGCTGCGGGCAGCCCCACATCATCATCACAGAGGAATGAAATACAAGTACCTTTGTGGCGTGACCACTCAAGCTCTACAAAAGAAATTGATCCGCGAGATGGATCTGTCAGCATTGACAGATTGGATGCTTGAGCACAAGCAGCCCAAGTTTAGAGCCAAGCAAGTGTACGAATGGCTTTGGAAGCACTCCGCAAATTCGTTTGATGAGATGAGTTCCTTGTCCAAGGATCTCCGCGAGACACTCAAGCAGCATTTTTTTATTGATGCGATCACCACAGATATCACGCAGCACAGCAATGACGGCACGATCAAATCGCGCTTCAAGCTGCATGATGGTCATTTGATGGAGTCCGTGTTGATCCCAGTGCCCAATCAAAATCGCTACACCGTTTGTGTGTCCTGTCAGGTTGGCTGCAGCCTGACCTGCGCATTTTGTGCGACTGGGCGCATGGATCGCAAGCGCAATCTCACCGCAGGCGAGATCTACGATCAAGTCGCCAAAGTCAATGCCCAGTGCTTGGCGACATTCGATCATCCGCTCACCAATATCGTCTACATGGGCATGGGCGAACCGCTGCTTGCGTACCGTCCTGTGGTCGAGAGCATCGAGCATATCTCGAGTCCGCAAGGCTTGAATATGAGTGCGCGACGCATCACTGTCAGCACGGCGGGCATCGCCAAAATGATCAAAAAAGCAGCCGACGATGGCGCGCGCTATCGCTTGGCTTTGAGTCTGCACGCCGCCGATGATGCCAAGCGCAGCTCCATCATGCCCATCAATGCAAGCAACACCCTCGAAGCCTTGATGGAATCGCTCAAATACTTTTACAGCAAGACCAAAGAGCGCCTCACCTACGAGTATATCGCCTTCGGCGGTTTCAATCTCGGCATGGATGATGCCGCCAAACTCGCCGCACTTTGCAAGCACTTTCCCGTCAAAGTCAATATCATTGAGTACAATCCGATCGGCGGCACAGACTTTAAGCGAGCAGAGCCACAAGAAGTCGATGCCTTTGCCGCGCGCTTGACACAGCTCGGTGTCAATGTCACCGTGAGACGCAGTCGAGGCCGCGATATCGACGCTGCCTGCGGACAACTTGCCAATAAAGAGTAAAAAAATAATGGGCCATCCGCTCGCCAAAGGCTCACGGTCGCTATGCTTCGTGGCTCGCTGCTCGCTCGGCCGCTTCGTTTCACTTGCGTCTGGCTGCGCCACCACTCCGCAGCGCTTGTCCAGCTACGAGTATTGAGTCGATCGAGGCAGCAGATTGCTCAGTCTAACGTTTCATTAGTAATGAAATGTAGTGAAACACTCACAAAGAACGAGTATCTTTGCAGGCCGATGAAAAATATCGTATCCATAATTGTCTGTTCTTGCGTGCTTCTTGTGTTGAGTAGCTGCGGCGACGACTTCGAAAAAGTGCGTAAAAGCCAAGACTATACGTACAAGATTGAGCGCGCCAAAACGTACTATGACGAAGGCGAATTCTACAAGTCGCAAATACTCGTCGAGCAGTCGCTGCCATACATCCGCGGCGACGACAATGCAGAAGAGATGTATTTCATCTACGCCAAGACGCACTATGAACTTGAGAAGTACATTTTATCATCGTACTACTTCGAGAATTTTGCGCAGCGATTTGCCACAAGCACAAAGGCCGAAGAAGCATTATTTATGAGCGCAATGAGCAATTACAAATTGTCTCCAAACTATCGTCTCGATCAGACAAGCTCCGAAAAAGCTATCGACGGCTTCCAAAACTTTGTCAATACATATCCGCAGAGTAAGCGTGTCGCAGAAGCGAACACACTTATTGATGAGCTGCGTGCAAAGCTCGAATTCAAAGCATTTGAGCAAGCAGAGCTCTACATGAAAATGAAAGACTACGAAGCAGCCATCACAAGCTATCGCAACTTACTCATTGAGTATCCTGAGACAGCTCGCGACGAAGAAGTTCGTTACAAAATCATACGCAGTGCATATCGCTGGGCAAAAAACAGCGTCATCACTCGCAAAGAAGATCGATACAAGCAGGCCGTACGTGCCTACGAAGAATTTGAAGCTCGCTACCCAGAGAGCGAGTATATTGCTGATGCCAAAACATGGCATACAGCTAGCCAACGTGAATTGAATAATCTAAGCCAATGAGCAGCAACTTATTTACAAAAGCTCAGCGAGTAGATCGCGACGCACAAGCTCGCCAGATCGAGTCTCTCTCAGAGCCTACAGACAATATCTACAAAGCAATCAATATCATCGCTACAAGATCTCGTCAGATTGCAGTCGATCTCAAGCACGAACTCAATGACAAGCTCGAAGAGTTTTCACATGTCGTAGAGCCGCTCGAAGAGATTGTCGAAAACAAAGAGCAAATCGAAATCAGTAAGAATTACGAGAAGCTTGCTTCACCGACATTAATCGCTACAGATGAGTACACAAGTGAAGAGCTTGAGCACGAATTTGGAGAATATGTCGAGCTTCAAGAGAAGCGATATCACGATATTTAAGACTCAACTCAATCGTTAATAAACGACTTGTCGGGTAGCCTCTCTTGAGTGGCTGCCCGTACGTGTTTAAGGTAGATGCTTCTCAAGGGTACACATATTCTCCTCGGCGTGACTGGTAGTATAGCTGCTTACAAGGCAGCGAGCCTTGTGCGTTTGTTTGTCAAAGCAGGCGCAGAGGTACAAGTTGTTATGACTCCTTCGGCTGCAGAATTTATCACGCCATTGACCTTATCGACGCTCAGCAAGCATCCAGTGCACACAAGCGTGATCGATGGCGACTCTTGGAACAATCATGTCGAACTCGGGCTTTGGGCTGATGTCATGATCGTCGCTCCACTGACTGCGACAACGCTTGGCAAAATGGCTCACGGCATTTGTGATTCGGTAGTCGTGGCGACGTATTTATCTGCTCGCTGCCCAGTGATGATCGCGCCTGCTATGGATCTTGATATGTGGCAGCATCCTGCCACACAAGCCAATATCGACTTACTCAAAAGCTATGGCAACCATCTCATCCCAGTAGGAGATGGAGTACTTGCGAGTGGCCTTTCAGGGCCAGGTCGCATGGCAGAGCCAGAAGATATTCTCAAAGCAGTCGAGCAGATCCTCAAGCAAAAACAAGAGCTCGCAGGCAAGAAAGTCATCGTGACTTCAGGCCCAACCTACGAAGCACTTGATCCAGTCCGATTTATTGGCAATCATTCAACGGGCAAGATGGGTGCTGCGATCAGCGAGCAACTTGCTCAGCGTGGGGCTGAAGTCATCCATATCTCTGGACCAAATGCAGTCTTACCAACTCAAGATGGCATCACGATCATCAACGTCAAATCTGCTCAACAGATGCACGATGCCGCGACGCAGCAGTTCGCAGATTCTGATGCAGCGATTCTTGCTGCAGCTGTCGCTGACTTTAGACCAGAAACAACTGCAGATCAAAAGATCAAAAAGAAACCAGGTCAAAACGAAATGTCCATCAATCTGGTCAAAACACCAGACATAGCAGCTGCTCTAGGTCAAGCAAAAACTGATAAGCAAATTCTCGTCGGCTTTGCACTCGAAACTCAAAATGAAATCGAGAATGCAACCAAGAAATTGCACAAGAAAAACCTTGATTTCATCGTTCTTAATTCTATGGCTGATAAAGGTGCTGGGTTTGGTCACGATACGAATAAAGTGACCATCATCGATCGCGAAGAATCTGTCACACCTTATCCACTTCAGTCAAAAAAAGCGGTAGCAGCTGATATCGTTGATTGTCTCGTACGATATTTGATTTAGTCCACCAGCACTCAATGTTCATTAACACTCTGTTTATGTTTTTACGCGGTTTGATTTGCGCCTTCATTCTACTCGTCTCAGGAGTCAGCTTGAGCGCACAAGAGATTTCTTGCAAGATTGATCTCAACTCTCAAAAGGCGACGACTGTGCCTCAATCGGTTTTCAAAACGCTGCAAGGTCAAATCAATGAGTACATGAATCAGCGTGTCTGGACAGAAGACATCTTTGAAAACAGTGAGCGCATCGATGTTAATATGACGCTCGTCATCGAAGAAGAATTGACGCCGACTACATTTCGAGCGAATCTCATCATTCAAAGCTCTCGTCCGACATTTGGCAGCAACTACACAACGGCACTGTTCGAGCACGTCGACAAAGACATTGTCTTCGATTACGAAGAATTTCAACCAATTGAATTTTCGGAAAATGTTTTTAATGATAATCTTGGCTCTATACTCGCATTCTACTCATACATGATTATCGGATTAGATTACGATAGTTTTTCTGAGCTTGGCGGCACGAAGTACTTCGAAAAAGCACAAGCAATCGTCAATAATGTGCCACCAAACCTAGCAGGTAAATTTCCGGGTTGGGTCAGTACAGAGAATAATCGAAATCGCTACTGGCTCACAGAGAATATGTTGAGCCCAAGAATGAGAAGCTTCCGCAAAGCCATGTATTTGTATCATTTGGATGGTCTTGATCTCATGTCAGAAGATGTCGAGCTCGCCAAAGCCAATATGATGACTGCTTTAAACAGTGTCGAAAAAGCAAATCGCGAGTATCCGAACACTATTATGATGGTCATTTTCATCAATAGCAAAGCAGCTGAGCTTGTCGAAGTATTCAAGCCTTCGCCACGAGCACAGCGCAGCAAAGTCTACGATATCCTTGTGCGCCTCAACCCTGCCAATGCAAGCAAATATCGAATCCTAAGATCCTAGCATCTTACTAAAGCACACCCAGACCCAACCCAAGCAGAGTGATTAGTTATATCAAAGGCCTTATTACCTACAAAAATCCAGCGCACGTCATCGTGGAGACTGGAGGAATCGGCTATTTGATACATGTCAGCTTGCACACGTACACACAGATCGAAAAAAGTGAGCAAGTCAAATTGCTCACGCACTTTGTCGTCAAAGAAGATAGTCAAACGCTGTATGGATTTGCAGATGACGAAGAGCGCGGACTCTTTCGCAATTTGATCTCAGTGCAAGGTGTCGGCACGAGCACTGCTCGCCTGCTCCTTAGCTCTATGAATCCCGAAGAGGCGCGCGCCGCAATCGTCGGTGAAGATCTTAACGCATTCAAGCAAGTCAAAGGCATCGGTCCGAAGACTGCACGGCGGCTCATCGTTGAGCTTAAAGACAAACTAATTAAAGAAGGTGTCGCCCCGACTACATCTGTGACAGGTGGCGGCAATACCACACGCGACGAGGCGTTATCCGCACTGATGGCACTTGGATTTAACAAAATAGCGGTACAGAAAGCACTCAATAAAGTCATCCAAGGTAGCGCTCCAGTGAGCGGTGTCCAAGACTTGATCAAACAAGGACTCAGAGAATTGTCCTAAGCTCAAATGCATTATCTACGCATACATATCAGCACAAGCTCAAGCCTATCGCGGACAAGCGATGGGAGCAGCGCCCATCGGGCGGACACCGCGCAGCGGTGGCTAGCTCGGCGTACTGCGTACAGCGCGGCCACGCACGTCAGTGCGGGGTGGCCCACATTCATTATTCAATTTTTATTGAGCGGCCATCCGCCTCACGAGGTTCGGCGGTCGCTATGCTCCGTGGCTCGCTATTCGCTCGGCCTCATCGCTGCATTCGCAGCTTCTGAGTCTAGCCTAGCGGCTACCACTTCGCAGCGCTTGTCCATCTCAGGGCGAGAGGCTGCACCTTCGATATTGACACATCCACTCATTCAGGCAGATTGCGGCCTGCAATCTCCTCAACAGAATGTTTTGTATGCTTAACAAAATTTGCACACTCATCCTTATCGCGACGTGTACCATCACGAGTCTCTTGGCAGCTGGGCCAGCAGGCTCGACCAATTTTGGTGATCCGTATGCGACGCAATACGTCTTTGCTCAAGATACATTGCCGCCACTTTCAGATCGCTTTGGTGATTATCTCAATGATCCATCGACCAATCCATTTGACCTCAATGATCCATCGACGATCCAGCAAAATGTCGAGTACGATCCTGAGACAGGCTACTACATCATTTCAGAGAAAATTGGTGAGGGCTACTATCGAGCGCCGACGTACATGACATTTGATGAATATCTCAAATGGCGCGATGAGCAGTCGCAGCGCGATCTTTTTAATCGCCTACGTGATGCCAATAGCGCAACATCAGATCTCAAAGCAAATGATCCGCTCGTCGGGATTGATGTCAACAATCGTTTGCTTGATCGCTTGTTTTGCGGCTCAAATGTCGATATCAGACCAAATGGCGCCATTGATTTGACGTTTGGCGGTGATTTTCAGCGCGTTGATAATCCGATTTTGACTGAGCGGCAGCGCCGTCAAGGCGGCTTTGATTTTGACATGAACATCCAGATGAATGTCATCGGTAAAATCGGAGAAAAACTCAAACTCAGCACTAATTACAATACGCAAGCATCATTTGATTTTGAAAATCAAGTCAAACTCGAATACACGAGTGATCCTTGCGACCCAGATGCAATCATAAAGCGCATCGAAGCTGGTAATGTCAGCTTTCCTTTACGCAGTCAGTTGATACAAGGTTCGCAGACACTTTTTGGTGTCAAGACTGAGCTGCAATTTGGACGCATGACCTTGACAGGTGTTATGTCATCACAGCGCTCTAAGCGAGAAGAGATCCAAATACAAGGCGGTACGCAGCTTAAGCGTTTCTCTATCTCAGCAGATCGATATGATGAGAATCGTCACTTCTTCCTTTCGCACTTCAATCGTGACAACTACGAGCCAGCACTTCAGAATCTGCCTCAGATTAATTCACTCTTCAGTATAACGAAGATGGAAGTCTGGGTGACCAATACACGTAACGCCACTCAAGATGTCCGTGATATAGTAGCCATTTCTGATCTCGGTGCCTCTGATCCTACTCGTGTCACATCTTCATTCGCAACTTCAGGATTCGCTCCACCAACAATACCAGTAAACACTGATCTCAATGGTCGAGGTCTTCCATCCAACGATGCGAATACTCTTTATTCTGCCCTTGTCAATGATCCATTGTCGCGACCAATCAATACAGCTGTCAGTCGTCTACAGAGTACATACAACTTGCAGCAAGTACAAGACTTTGAAAAAGTGAGTGCTCGTAAGTTGAATCCAAATGAATTTACATACCACCCAGAGCTCGGTTATGTATCGCTCAACCTAACAATGCAGCCAGAGGACATCCTTGGTGTTGCTTTTGAGTACACATACAATGGTGTACGCTATCAAGTTGGAGAATTTTCGCAGGATGTTCCAATCAGCCCAGATACGCTCAATGTCTTGTACGTCAAAATGCTCAAAAGCTCAACTCCGCGTGTTGATCTCCCGATTTGGGACTTGATGATGAAAAACGTCTATTCTTTAGGCGCTTTTCAAGTGAATCAAGAAGATTTCAAGCTTGATGTTTTGTATCAAGATCCAGAAGGTGGAGAGCTTCGTTTCTTACCTCAAGGTGATAATGTCGCTGGTCGTCCTTTGATTAGCCTTCTCAATCTTGACAATCTCAATAGTGTCAACGATCCTCGGCCTGATGGTGTTTTTGACTTTGTACCGAGCGTGACGATTTTGCCTCAAAATGGTCGTTTGATTTTCCCAGTACTTGAGCCATTTGGATCCTCGTTGTACAATGAGTTTAACACTGCAGACCCAGGTCAAGTCAATATCGCGAATCAATATGTGTATCAGCAGCTATATGACTCTACCATTACTAAGGCTCGCGAGTTCCCAGAATTTAATCGATATGTCATTCGAGGTACATACCGCAGTAATGTATCGAGCGAAATTTCTCTAGGAGCATTTAATATCCCGCGCGGTTCTGTTACAGTTACAGCAGGTGGTCAGCAGCTTGTAGAGGGTCGTGATTATGATGTTGATTATAATATCGGTCGTATCAAAATTTTGAATGAAAGTATCTTGAATTCGGGCTTACCGATTCGAGTATCATTTGAGGATAATACTTTGTTCGGCTTCCAGACAAAGACACTGATGGGGCTACGTGCCGATTATAAAGTCAACGAAAAACTCAATATCGGCGGTACCGTTATGCGACTGAATGAGCGACCATTTACCCAAAAGGTAGATATTGGTCAAGACCCAATTCGTAATACTGTCTATGGTCTAGATGTCACATACAATAGTGAAGCACCTTGGCTCACTAAAGCAGTAGATAAGATTCCGTTAATCCAGACGAAAGAGGCCTCAAATATCTCATTCATGGCTGAAGGTGCTTACTTAAAGCCTGGCACATCTAAAGCAATTGAGCTTGAAGATGAGTCTACAGTCTATCTCGATGACTTCGAGGGGACAGTAAGCAATTTTGACCTTCGATCACCTGCTACAAATTGGTTTTTAGCAAGTACACCAAGAGTAAATTTATTTCCTGAGGCTCAACTTGTCAATGATACGCTTTATGGTATCAATCGTGCTCGTTTAACTTGGTATCAAATAGATCACGGATCGTTACGCGGTGATGCTGACGGCAGCCCGTACGAACAAGAAGTCATCGAGACAGATGTCTTTCCAAATGTCCAACTTCAAACAGGACAGACAAGCCTTCTGAGAACACTTGACTTAACTTACTACCCTGATCAACGTGGGCCGTACAACTTTGATGTTGCTGGTACTGCTTATTCAGCTGGTGTAGGAAATTCGGGCTCTACAAAAGGAAAACTGTTGAATCCCGAAACTCGTTGGGGTGGAATCATGCGCGCGATAGACAACAATGACTTTGAAGCATCGAATATTGAATACATAGAATTTTGGCTGCTCGATCCGTTTATCGGAACAAATGATGCTGGAAATCCTCAAGGTGGAGCAGGAGGAAATTTGTATTTTAACCTTGGTAACATCTCAGAGGATATCCTACGCGATTCACGAAACTTCTTTGAAAATGGTCTTCCTGCTCCAGGCGCCGACACTCGTACAGATACGACTTCGTGGGGTCGAGTACCTCGCACGCAAGCAATCACAAATGCATTTGATAATGATCCAGCAGTAAGAGATCAACAGGATGTTGGACTCGACGGGCTCGATGATGATGGTGAGCGTGGTTTATTCTCGGGTTATCTCAATGATCTATTGACGCACTTTGCTGGTGGAGTTAATGATCCTGACTATGTAGCCGCCAATCAAGATCCAGCTGGCGATAACTTCTTCTATTATAACGATGCAGATCAGTTTGCTTCTGGTACTCCAGTTCGTGATCGGTATATCGCATTTAATAATCCGCAAAACAACTCTCAATCTCCGCAAGGAAATCAAGTAACAGCTGCAACCAACCTCCCAGATACAGAGGATTTAAACCGTGATAACACACTCAATGAAACGGAGAGTTTCTTCGAATATCAAGTTCCACTAAACCGTGATGCAACAGGTTCTGGAATAGCAGACAATCGCTACGTTGTTGATAAGCGTACGACTTCTGGCGGCGAAACATGGTATCAATATCGTATTCCAATTCAAGAGTTTACTGACCGTGTTGGCGGTATCCAAGATTTTCGCTCGATCAGATTTATGCGTATGTATATGCATGGATTCGACGAAGAGATTACTCTACGTTTTGCTAGGCTACAACTCGTTCGTAATCAGTGGCGTCGGTATTCGCGCAGCTTACGAGATGCGTTTGTTGGTGGCCCACCGCCTGTTGATCAATCTCAGTTTGATCTCAGCGCAGTCAGCATCGAGCAAAATGGAGAGCGCTTACCATTCAACTACGTTTTACCTCCAGGTATTCAGCGTGAGCAAGCAATCGGTCAGTTTGAGCCAACACTACAGAATGAGCAATCACTTGCCATGACTGTTTGCAATCTTAATGATGGAGATGCCAAAGGCGCTTTCAAAACTCCAAATATTGATCTCCGACAATACAAGCGTCTCAAAATGTTTGTACACGGAGAAAGCGTCGATGATCTTCAACCTGGAGATCTCACCGTATTTATACGAATCGGTGGTGACTTTGAGAATAACTACTACGAGTATGAGATTCCGCTCACTATGTCAGATCAAAGCTTTATTGGGGGTGATCCGACAAGTGAGGCATACATTAGAAATGTCTGGCCAGAAGCAAATGAAATTGACTTTGCATTCAATCTTTTGACAGACCTTAAAATCCAGAGAAATCAAAGTGGTGCTTCGTTTAGTGTACCGTATTCAATACAAGACCCAGACAAGCCTGATAATACAGTTCGAATCATTGGTAACCCAAACCTCGGTCTTGTCGAAGGAATCATGATCGGCATTCGCAATCCAAAAGATGATGGATTGTCTCATTGTGCTGATGTTTGGTTTAACGAGTTGCGCCTTAGTGGTTTTGATGAGCGTGGTGGCTTAGCAGGTCTTGCTCGACTTGATGCCCAACTTGCTGATTTTGGAAACTTGACCTTCTCGACAAGTTATAGCTCAATCGGATGGGGAACACTCGAACAAAAGCTCCAAGAGCGCAGCCGCGAGGAAATCATTCAATACGATGCCGCAGGGGCATTTGAGCTTGGTATGTTCTTGCCCAAGAAGTCTGGAATTAAAATCCCATTCTACGCACAGATAAGCGAGACTCGTAAGAACCCAGAATTCGATCCTTACGATCTTGATATTACCTTGAAAGAGAAAATTCAAGCAGAACCAGATCCTACTGTCAAGAAGCAAATTCGAGAGCAAGCTCAAGATTTCACATCGATCAAATCGGTCAACTTCACGAATGTCCGCAAAGAACGAACGAAAAAAGACAAGAAGCCTCGCCCTTGGGATATCGAAAATGTAAGTTTGACTTATGCATACAGCAATACGCTCAAACGCGACCCAACAATTGAGTCAAACGAAATCAAAGAGCATAGAGGTGTTGTTGACTATGGTTACAATTCGAAACCTCTTTACGTTGAGCCATTCAAAAAAATCAAAGCCAAAACAAAGTGGCTTGACCTTGTCCGCGATTTCAATTTCAACCCAATTCCAAATGGCTTGAGCTTTAGCACAGGAATGGGTCGTCAATTTGGTGTAACCAAATTCCGTTTTGCTGATCCACAATACAGTACATATTTCGATAAGCGCTTTACATGGGATCGTAACTACGGCCTCAAGTGGAATCTGACCAAGGCGCTCAATCTATCATTCAACGCAACAAAT
Organism: Saprospiraceae bacterium; assembly: GCA_020631455.1. GTDB lineage: Bacteria > Bacteroidota > Bacteroidia > Chitinophagales > Saprospiraceae > JAHDHF01. The sequence continues at coordinate 9,841 of JAHDHF010000017.1, read as the reverse complement.
CTTGCAGTCATTGATGAGCCAGATGGATTTATAGATACAGATGTCAAAAAAGATTCGATTTGGACCAATATCCGCGATTGGGGACGTACAAAGAACTACTCGCACAACTTGAGTGCTTCTTACACTTTACCGCTCAAGAAGATCCCAGCGCTCGATTGGATTCAGGTAAAAGCCCAATATGGAGCTGATTACAATTGGAATGCAGCAGCACTCAACGCTGACTCTCTTGGCAATATCATCTCCAATGGTCAGACACGGCAAGCAACAGCTGACATCAACTTCGTAACACTCTACAATAAATCGAAGTATCTTAAAAAACTCAATACGCCGCCACGCCCTAAAGGCAAGAAAAAGAAAGATGACAAGAAAGGCGGCAAAAATGCTGTGACTCCAGCCCGACCAGAAGCAAAACCAGCACCTGGTAAAGGCAAGAAAAAGAAAGAGCGAGAAATCACAGTTGCAGAACGTATCATCTTGCGCCCTTTGATGATGCTTCGCAAAGCACGCTTCTCTTATAATGAGTCATACGGAACAGTCGTGCCAGGCTTTACACCAAATACACGTTTGCTCGGTATGGATCCAAACTTCGAAGCACCAGGTTGGGATTTCGTCTTCGGTCTACAGCCAAACGAAGCACGCATTGATGAGTACGGAGCCAATGGTTGGATCACAAACAATGTCTTCCTCAATCAACAGCTCCTACAGACATATAGCCAAACGCTTGACGCACGCATTACAGCAGAACCGTTCCGTGATTTCCGTATTGATATTACAGCAGAGCGCAATTACGTCGAAAACCACTCAGAGTACTACAAAGTAGCTGATCCGACAATCGGTTTTGAGCATCTTGCTAAGATGGATGTCGGTAGCTTCTCTGTCTCGTACTTCTCGCTCAATACATTATTCAATGGGACGATCAGCGACTCATCTGATGTCACCAATGTCTTCGCCACATTCGAGCGCAATCGAGAAGTCATCTCTGAGCGAGTCTCACGAGCCAACCTCGGGACATACATCACCGATCCTGACGATCCAGCTTATGCCGACGGATTTGGTCGCTACTCACAAGACATTTTGATACCAGCATTTGTAGCAGCGTATGGCGGCCGCAATCCAAATAAAGTAAAACTCAATGTCTTTGAGACACGTCCACTCCCCAATTGGAAAGTCACATACAATGGACTTGCAAAACTCGAAGCCTTCAAGAAAATCTTTGCGAGCTTCAACGTCTCACACGGATACAGCAGCAAGCTGACGCTTAATAGTTATCGTACAGATCTCGAATACGATCCAAACAACCCGTTCAGCAGCCGCAACAGCATCACCGACGATTACTTCTCAGAATTTGAAGTACCAGATATCGTCATCAGCGAGCAGCTACAGCCGCTCATTGGGCTCGATATGCGATTCAAAAACGACATCAGCGCACGCGTCGATTTCAAAAAATCACGCCAGCTCGCCATGTCATTTATTGACTATCGCCTCAATGAGACCAACACCACAGAGTACACAGTCGGTATGGGTTATCGCATCAAAGGCATGCCACTTCCATTTGCAGTCGGCAAAAAGAAAGTCAAGAAACTCGAAAACGACGTCAACTTCCAATTCGACTTCTCATTTAGAGATGATTTGACAGTCAGTCACCTACTCGATCAAGGCTACAGCGTGCGTACACGCGGTCTCAAGACCATTCGCATCTCGCCGAGTATCGATTATACCGTCAATAAGCGACTCAACCTTCGCCTCTTCTTTGATCGTACGCGCACCATTCCAGCCGTATCGAGCAGCTTCCCGATTACCAATACAGCAGCAGGGCTCAATGTCCGCTTCACACTTCAGTAGAAGTAATTGAATAAGTATGGGCCATCAGCAGCCTCATTTTTCAATAGAAAAATGAGGCTGCTGTCGCTATGCTCCGTGGCTCGCTGTTCGCTCGGCCGCTCCTAGAGCTTCGCTCTATGTCGCGTCTGCTCGTTGCACTCGCACCACTTCGCAGCGCTTGTCCAGTCCCTTAAAAAACCTCAACATACAGAAACCAAATTCTACTCGACATCAATGACATCGTCAAGCAAATTTTCGTCTTCTTCTCTACGAGTTTCAAGACCTCTTATCATGTCAAACGAATAATTAACACCAAGAATAGTCAACAAAGCAATGATACAGTACGGTATCGCCAACATTGAAAATTCAAACATTTGATGAATCCCGCTGCCAAATATATTTCCGCCAGATGTAACAGCAATAAATAAAACAACAGGCAACACGCAAAGAATAATACCTAATCCGACGAGTGAAAAATAAATCTCTTTTTTTGCTCGGAAATACTTGTAAATAAAGTAAAAACCACCAAATAGAAGAAGAATATTCGGAAGAGAAGCTAAGCCAGTAAAAATTAAACCAAATAAGAAAAAAGCATCAAAATCATGACTCCCGCCTTCTGATAAAATCAAAGCCGTTACTAGCGTACCAAAAAATATCGTGACAACATATACAATGAGCGACCTAAAAAACAAATGACCTTTTGAGTGAGGCTTATTCATAAAGTGAAAGTACGACACAAATCGAACGCATCCTTTATAATTACTTTCATTTAAACTGATTGAAATAAACAACTATAGCTGAGTCCAAATCTACTACAAGTCTTTGATTGTATTTTTTGAATTCTTGCGGCAAAAAACCATAGAGTGCTAAATTTATATTATTATTATACGTTTCGTAAACAGTATCATTCACAATAACTTTCCAAGGCAGAGGCGGATTATTTTGGGAGTTTGTAAAAATCTCTAACGTGTCATTTTCGTTTGTTACAAACTCTACAGATAGAAAAGGGTAATAACCTAACTCCAAATATAAGAATTCATCAAGAGAATAGAAATGCGGATATTCTACATCAAAATTTTTGGTTTTATCAAACCAAAATGAGTCAGCAGAAATAAAGGGTTGGTTCACAGTCTCTAAAAGAGGTTGAATTGTCTCCTTCTCAATTGTTTGACTGAGTTCATACCCTTTCTTTTTTCGATGTTTCGCTCTTACTTTATTAAATTTTTTCCAAAACTTATCTTCTAGATTTGCCTCTTTTTTGTCAAGTTCTAATTCAGAAATAGAATCGTATTTTCTTTCATACTTATTGTACAATTTCTCAATTCGATTATTATGTTTTTTGTATTTACTCTTATAGTCGGTTTGCAAAAAACTAAAGCGATCTTTAAATAACGGCGTGTACATGTCGATTTCATCGCCTTTTACTTTAAATAAAATCTCTTTAGATTTCACGCTTTCATAATTAAAATTTTCAGAAGAATAGAATGTAACCGACTCTAAATTTTCAATAGCCACAATAGGTTGATGCGACTTTTGTGATAGAAGAACAACAATAAAAGCTAAGGCAATTTTAAATACATTCATCTTACTTAATTTTCTACTCGGACAAGCGCTGCGAAGTGGTAGCCGCTAGGCTAGATGCGCGTGCGCAGCACGAGCAGCCGAGCGATCAGCGAGCCACGAAGCATAGCGACCCGAGGAGCCTGCGACGAGGGATGGCCCACTATTAAAAAAATAATTCTAAAACGGGCGAACGCATCGAAACACATCCGCCCGCAAGAACTGAACAGTGAGCCTGTTACATCTCAATAGATGCGCGGCGACCTGATTTTGGTGTGCTAGTGACTCGAGTGGATGATCGAGTACGATTGGCGGCGCGTATCGTTGGGATAGATGCCGATGTCTGAGACATTTTCGGGGCCCGTCGGGTCTGCGATCGTGTACTGTCGGCCGCGATACGTGATTGGCTGGCCGATGTTTTGGTCGAGCTGCACTGCTGCACTCAAATGCTCTGGATAGGCGATAATGATGACAGGTAGACCGAGTAGCTCCTGCACGAGATGATAAAACAATGCACAGCGATCTTCGCAGTCGCTGTAGCGATAGTACAGCGCTTCTTCGGCGATCATCGGCTTATTTCGACCAAAAAAATCGTCATCTTCTTTGTATTGCAAGCCTTGTCGCGTGAATGTGATCAGAAATTCAATTTTCTGTTTTTGACTCATTGGCTTCATGGCTTCGCGCAATTGTGGCAGCAGGCTGCTTTTGCTACTTTCGCTCAGCGGCGTGATAATGTATTCACGCTCTTGGATACCTGGATATTCTTTTCTGATCTCAATAATCGTGTTATCAGCTACAGCTTCGAGCACATAATGCTGTCCATTGTAGTCAAATTCGTACACACGAATCAAGGGCTCGTGCGAGAGCTTCGGCAAGCGCTCCATCGAAAACGAAAACGACTTCCCGCGAGGCGAAGGCGTAAATTCAAGCAAATACACATCTTGCGGCACATCAGGATCGCCTACAGCGCTGACGTTGACAAAATTGCCGCGCGGCAAAGTAAAGCGCGGCGTCTCAAAGATCTCTTCAGTCGAATAAACTGCTACAAAGATTTGGCTGCCGATCCATGTGATACGCGAGTCGTAGCCACTCTTGTTGAGCAAATACCACAGCAATGCCCTGCGATACATTCGATCCTTGTGCAAATACGTCGCATCGATAAAGTCTTCTAAAAGCTCGAGATAAACCCAATCATTGAGCTCAAACTCCGATCGGTATCGAGTCAGCTGTCCGACCGTTGATTGAAATGAAGACCGATCTAGCTCAGCATAAAACTGCCGAAACCCATCTTCCGAAAATCGCAAATCGACTTCTTTGACTGATTGATGATCAAACTCGATTGTGATCAGATCATTGTAAAAGTCAAAAAAGACAGCTGGCTGCTGCGCTTGTACAGTAGAATGCAGCACAAAAACAAAACAGATCGCCAAAAAAAAGCGGAGGGGAAATTTCACAAGACTACGATAATCAAAGACATCGCCAAAATACTCACAAGCAATCCGCTTCTTCGACATATTCTACTGAATAACATTGTATTAAGGATGAATATTTGGGGCCATCCGCAGCCTTCGGCTGCGGTCGCTACGCTGCGTGGCTCGCTATTCGCTCGGCCTCATCGCTGCATTCGCAGCTTCTGAGTCTAGCCTTCGGCTACCACTTCGCATCGCTTGTCCGTCGCAGTGTGTGTAGCAGCAGATCAATTCGTAAAATCGATCTCCGTATTGTCGCCGATGTTGAGGCTTTGGCTAAAGCCCTTGACAGAAGCATCATTACCGACGACTGATCGATTCAAGACGACTTCTTCTATGCTTGCATATTGACCGATGATCGAGTCGCGTACGATCGCGCGGCTGAGTCGAGCATCATCACCGATCGTGACATTTGGCCCGATGATCGAGTTTTCGATTTGGCAGCCTTTGCCTATAAAGACAGGCGGAATGATGATCGTATTGTCATAGAGTGGCAAATCCGTACTTGCATAGCCACGCCGCTGTAGCATTGTGCTATTCGTTTTGAGCAAGATTTCGCGCTGCCCACAATCAAACCAGTTTTCGACTTCTGCAGCTCGAAACGTCTCGCCTTGTTTGATCAAAGACATAATGCCATCGGTCAGCTGGATTTCACCTTGCGTTTCTTTCCCTTGGGCGATCAGCTGTTCAAGCGCACCGAAGAGATTCTGGACTGCTTGGATACGATACAATCCTACGAGTGCCCAGTTGCTGATCGGTATTTTTGGCTTTTCGGTCACAGACTTGACAAGCGGAAACTGATCGTCAAGATTCGTATCATCAATCTCCGCTACACCAAATTGCCACGGTGTTTCGACCTGTTTGACGCCGAGACAATTGCCTTGGTACTTGAGAATTGATTTGAGATCAACATCGACGATCGTATCACCAAGCACGATCAAGACATCATCATCTTTGTCAAAGGCTTCGCGAGCAGACCAAACAGCATGGCCAAGGCCTTTTCGTTCGGTTTGCTGCACATACGTTTTTTTGAGATTCGGATAATGTGAGTCGATGTACGTTTGGACTTTTTCGCCGAGATATCCGATCACAAAAATGAATTCGTCGATTCCGTTGTCGCGGAGCTGGTCGATGATAATCGACACAATCGCACGTCCGGCTACTGGTATCAGCGGCTTTGGTTGTGTGTATGTCAGCGGACGGAGACGCGTACCTGCTCCTGCTACGGGGATGAGAGCTTTCATAATCAAGTGCCAAGATACAGAAGTAGAATTTGCTGCATATTTGAAATTGATGAATCAAGAAACAGAATTTCCGAAAGCAGCACGATTGACGCTCTTTGTAGCAACTGTTTGCGTGCTGCTTGGTCGTGCATGGCAAGGATTGTTTTATGATTATCCAATCCGCGAGTGGCTTTGGGATGAAGACTTAATGTTGTCATTTTTGAGTACCGAGTCATTTTACAATCTGACGTCTGATGATGGCGATGTCATGATTTCGTATGCGGTGATCGGCATTGGGCTAGTGCTGCTTTGCTGCTTGATTGGTTTGTTATTCAAAGGGAAGATTCAATCAATTTCGCTCGTACTCTCGACGGTTGTATTATTTGTACTAGCGCTTTTCTATTGGAAAAAACATTACTTACAGGCAGCAGGATTTCTGGAGTATACATTGCAATGGATGACGCCATTACTTTTATTTTATGTTTTGAAAAACAGAATCCAAAAAGACGCTTGGATACAGCTTGCGGTACTTGGTATTGGTATGACATTTTTTGGGCATGGCGCGTATGCGCTGGGATGGTATCCGACGCCAGGTCATTTCTTGGAGATGTTAATGCAAGGCTTTTCGATCGATCAAGGTCAAGCACTTGTTTTTCTTCGAGCTGCTGGATGGCTTGATATGATTGCAGTGACGTTTTTGCTGGCAGGCATTTTTTACAAAACTAAGCTGGCTCATATTCTGCTCATCATCGGGCTTTGGTATTGTGTACTCTGGGGCGGCGCAACAGCTTTGGCTCGGGTTGTATCACATTTTTCAGTTGAGGCGAGTTCGATGACATTTATGTCATGGTGGTGGCAGACTGTCTTGAGGATGCCTCATGCTTTGATTCCGCTGGCGGTATTGTTTTGTCTCGGCCGTGGACAAGCGCTGCGAAGTGGTGCGTAGCAGACGCGACGTAGAGCGTATGCTCTAGGAGCGGCCGAGCGAATAGCGAGCCACGGAGCATAGCGACCGCGCAGAGTGAAACGAAGCGCGGATGGCCCATCACTCTTTATTCTCATATTTGGTTATACTTTCGCTGCTCAATGGAATTGCCTCAATCTATAGATCGTGATGGTGTCAAGCTGATCGAGCAACATGGCTTTGACTTATCGCCACGCCAAGCGGAGCAAATGCTTAACTTGGGCGTGCTGTATCGTGATTGGAATGCAAAAATCAATGTCGTCTCTCGAAAGGATATTGACCAATTGTATGTGCGGCACGTCTTGCACAGTTTACTGATCAGTCGATATGTGACGTTTGAGTCTGGTCAGCAGGTTCTTGATATTGGTTGCGGAGGCGGATTTCCGGGTATTCCGCTGGCGATTTTATTTCCAGATGTGCAGTTTGATCTTGTGGATAGTCGCGGCAAAAAAATCCTTGTGGTCAATGAAGTAGCAGCTGCGCTCGGGCTCGAAAATGCAAATGGCATACACGCTCGAGTCGAAGAACTCAAGACGGAATATGACGCTGCAATCACGAGAGCCGTGGCACCAATATCAACACTGCTTTCTTGGACACGCAAGAATCTCAAAGGACCAATCTATGCGCTCAAGGGCGGCGACTTGAAAGACGAGATCATCGCTGCTCCAAACCATTTTACGATTGATTTGTATCCATTGAGCGAAGAGACAGATCTACCATTCTTTGAGACGAAGTATGTCATGCTTGCGTCTAAGCAGTAATACTAGGATTTAGAAGCGGTCAAATAGCTGTACTTTCACAGTACTAACCTTTTACATTCTCTTAAAAACGTGAAGATGATTCGGTTTTATTCTCTTCTTTTTATGCTTGCCTTTGCTGCAAGCGGTCTCGTTGCTCAGCAAGACATGGTCAAGCACAATAATTTTTGCCGCCACGAGCTGACAGCTGCCGAACAGCAACGACTTGCAGATTTTAAAGCAAGCAATCATCAAGCAAACCGTGCTGCGACAAATCTTGTTCCGATCACAATTCACCTCGTCGGGAATGATGATGGGTCAGGACGCTACTCACTCGAAAATGCGCTCAAAACACTCTGCAAGCTCAACCAAGACATGGCAGCTTCAGACTTTTTCTTTTGGCTCTACGATATCCGCTATCACAATAACACGCTTTGGAATACAGGTGGTTGGAATAATCACGGCGCGATGTACAACGCGACTCGCCTACCCAATACATACAACTCATACATCGTCACAGAAGCTGGAGATGTCACATATCCAGTCTGCGGCTACTTTGGTGGCGGTGTCGATGGTGTCGTTCTTGATCGATCTTGCGTAGGCGCCAATTCGACGACTTGGGCGCACGAGACCGGACACTACTTTGGATTGCCGCACACATTTGTAGGCTGGGAAGGCGACGATTACAGTGCTGGTGATGTTGCGCCTAACTGGGCTGAACGCGCCAATGGCTCTAACTGCAACTTCGCGGCAGATGAATTTTGCGATACGCGTGCTGACTACCTCAGCTACAGATGGAACTGCACGATTGCTGGTGAAAGTGCATTTGATCTCACTGATGCAACTGGCGCGACATTTAAGGCTGATGGCACAAACTACATGTCGTATTCGGATGATGCTTGCATGACAAGTTTCTCAACCGAGCAAATCAACTATATGAGCTTTGTACTCAATGGCGGTCGCTCCAATCTCTTGACATTAGCAGCGCCATCGAGCATAGATACAATCATCGATGCACCAGTTTTGACTGCTCCAATGGCAGATGACACACTCGTCTACAATGCTGTCACACTCGAATGGGATCCATCACCTGGAGCGACAAAGTACTGGGTTTTGATCTCGACATTGCCGACATTCTCAATACAATACGAAGAAGCCGTCGTGACAGGTACAAGCTACACGCCCACCTCACTACAACCTGACAAGCGCTACTACTATCGCGTCTTGCCTTACAACGATACATACTTCTGCGCACCACGCAGTAGCAATCGCCGCTTCTACACAAAAAATACGACCGTCGCCAATAATCAAATCCCGACGATTGTATCTGGTCTGAGCGTCGGGCCTAATCCAGCACTCTCGGGCAGCAATCTCAATATCCAAATTGATCTCGTCGAATCATCAAATACGACAATCCAACTCCTTGATGCGACAGGTCGTACCATCGTCAACACTCAAGAGCAGCTCAACCAAGGCTCTAACTTGACGTATCTCCCACTCTCTGATATCTCTGGTGGGATTTATCTCCTTCAGATACGTACTGAGCAAGGCGACTTCCGCACAGAAAAAGTCTTGGTACTCGACTAGAGCTATTACAAATAATTCTTTCTCAAAAAGCGACTGCAACTCAACTTGTAGTCGCTTTTTTTATAAATGAATAATTTGGGGCCATGCTGCTTCACTGACGTTCGCAGCACCGCGCTGTTGCAGGGTTTCGCTGTTCGCTCATCACTCCGCTTTCCTCCTGAGTAGTCGGGACGCTCCGTGAGCGCTCCGCGCCCCTTCCCATCGCTTGTCCGTCTCAATTGCAAGAGAAAACAATCACCTACAAATAATATCTATATCTTAGACTGCGTATTTTGATCGACTCCACAAGTCAAAAAAACTTAAATGAACAGACAATTAGTAAAATCATATATCAGAGTTTACAAAAAAATCGATTTTGTAAATCAACAAGAAATTTACAAATAGAAAGCTGTAAAGCAATTTTAAGACAATACAGGGTGTATATAGCTGAGGGATGATAGGCAGCGCGAGCGAGTGAAACGAGCGATGCGGATTTTTTCG
>JAHDHF010000016.1 GCA_020631455.1 Saprospiraceae bacterium | reverse complement strand
ATTCTCCACAAGCGCTGTGCAGCAGTGCCGCTAGGCAGACTCAGCTTTGCTGAGGCCGAGCGAATAGCGAGCTGCGAAACATAGCGACCGCGACGAGCGTAGCGAGAAGCGGGTGGCATCATACACAACATGTACGACAATCCGTCAGTCTATATGACACAAGTGACAGCTCTACGTGCGTGGAATGCACTTTGAAGTGAAGCAGCAAAACAACTTATACCATGACTGCACAACAAGGTAACATCTCCGTCGAAGCGGATAATATATTCCCGATCATCAAGCGATTTTTGTACTCTGACCAAGAGATTTTCTTGCGTGAGCTCGTCGCCAATGCAGTAGACGCGACTTCAAAAGTCCAGACGCTCGCCAATCGCAGCGAAGTCAAAGGCGAGCTCGGCGACTTGACGATCCAAATCAAGCTCGACGAAGAAGCAAAAACGCTGACTATCAGCGATGCTGGCATCGGCATGACCGAAGAAGAAGTCAACACATACTTAAATCAAGTTGCATTCAGTAGCGCAGAAGCATTCCTCAAAAAATACGAAGGCGAAACACAGATCATCGGACATTTCGGCCTTGGATTTTACTCGGCATTTATGGTCGCCGAAAAAGTCGAAGTCGTGACGCGTAGCTACAAATCTGATGCTGCTGTGCGCTGGACATGCGAAGGCGATCCAACATTTACGCTTGAGCCAGCAGAGCGCGACCGCCGCGGTACAGACATCATCCTACATATCGGCGATGAGGAAAAAGAATTTCTAGAGAAAAGCCGCATCGAAGGCTTGCTCACCAAGTACTGCAAGTTTTTGCCTACTGCTATTCAGTTTGGGACAAAGACCGAAACAGAATACGAAGGCGAAGGCGATGACGCAAAGGAGATCAAAACCGAAGTGCCAAACGTCATCAACAACACGCACCCGATCTGGAAAAAGAAAGCAAGCGAACTCAAAGACGAAGATTACTTGCAGCTCTTTGACGAGTTGTATCCGTACAGCGATAAGCCGCTGTTTTGGATTCACTTAAGCATCGACCATCCATTCAATTTGACAGGCGTTTTGTACTTCCCGAAAGTGGCGCGCTCAGTCGAAGTCCAGAAAAACAAGATCCAACTCTACTCCAATCAAGTCTACGTCACAGACGATGTGAGCGAGATTGTACCAGAGTTTTTGACCTTGCTTCAAGGCGTAATTGATTCGCCAGACATTCCGCTCAACGTGTCGCGCTCAGCGCTTCAGAGCGATCGCAACGTCCGCAAGATCACGAGCTACATCACCAAAAAAGTCGCCGACAAGCTTGAGTCGATGTACAAGAATGATCGCGAAGACTTCGAAGAGAAGTGGAGCGACATCGGCGTCTTCGTCAAGTACGGAATGCTCACCAACGATAAATTTGCCGAGCGCGGCAAAGACTTCGCATTGCTCAAAAACGTCGATGGCAAGCATCATTCGATTGATGAGTACGTCGAGTTTATCAAAGCAAACCAAACCGACAAGCACGACAAAACGATCGGCATCTACACCAACAACGTCACCGATCACGACAGCTTCATCCAGTCAGCCAAAAGCTACGGCTACGATGTTCTAGAGCTCGATCCTGTGATTGACACACATTTCGTGCAGCACTTGGAGCAGAAGCGGGGCGATATCACATTTGTACGTGTTGATTCCGACACAGTCGACAATCTCGTCCAAAAAGATGAGACTCGCGAGTCTGTACTCAGCGAAAATGAAGAAACAAAAGTCAAGTCGCTCTTCGATACAGCAACAACGGCTGAAGCGGACGTGCAGCTCAAGCCGCTCAGCCCAGAGGATCTGCCAGTCATGATCACGCGTCCAGAATTCATGCGCCGCTGGAAAGAAATGCAAGCGCACCAAGGCGGGCCGATGGCTGGCATGGACATGCCCGATCGTTACAATGTCGTCATCAACAGCAATCACCCACTCATCAGTGGCAAGCTGCTCAAGATGCGCAAAGACGACAAGAAAGCTGCCTTCGCAAAGCATCTTGTCAACCTCGCACTCCTCAATCAAAACATGCTCAAAGGAGCTGACCTGACAGCATTTATCAAGGAGAGTGTCGAGTTTTTACATGAGAGCTAGATGATTTTTTGGAGCGTCCGCTCCTTGCAGTCGCGGCGGGCTGTGCGCAGTACGGTAGCCTAGACAAAAAAAGACCTCACAAATATGTGAGGTCTTTTTTTGTCCGCCCTAGCGGGCGCTGCTCCCATCCCTACGCCAAAGAACACAAATTAATTTGTAGCTCCATTTAATTCGCGCTGAAAATGTATTTGTAAATTATTTTTTGGGATATCCAATGTTCGTATCGGAAACGGAATGTTTATATTATTCGAGTCAAATGCATTCTTGATCGCTACAATAGCTTTACTGTGCGCATCCAAAAAAGAAAGCTGATCATTTGGTTCTATCCAAAGTCGTGTCATAAAATTGATACTGCTATCTCCAAATTCGCGATAGTAAAATTCAATCTCGTCAAGTGAAGTATTAAATTTTTTTGAGAGCGCTTTTTTAGTAATGTCTTTGACGTTTTCGAGATCTGATTCATAGCCAACACCGCATTCTATAATGATCCGCCGCTTCGTGTTGAGATCAAAATTAATAATTGGATTTTCAATGACCATTTTATTCGGAATGATGACGTCATTTCCTTCTACAGTGCGAATGAGTGTATTACGTAGAGTGACATGCTGTATTGTACCAAAATAATCATTTGTTTTAACGAGATCGCCGATATTATAATATTTTCGAACTGAAATAAGAACACCAGAAATTGTATTTATAATTGGAGACTGAAGTGCCAGACCTACAGCCAATCCTAAAACTCCCGCACCAGCAAGAACTGAGGTGAGCGCTTTATCAAGATTCAAGATACCTAGCACCACGAAAAAGGAAACTGCTAAAAAAAGAACAGTGACAATATTCGCGACAAGTTCTCGAATAGATTGTTTTCCAGTAATTTTTGTACTTAATCGAAGAGTCCAGTTTTTAATAAATCTTGATAAAAAAATAGCAATCCCAAAAACAAATGCTGCTAGAATAAGATTAGGCAGAGCAAGTATTACAGCATCAAACCAACCAATTAGTTTTAAAAATAATTTATCAAGGGCTTCTTTAAATTGATACCACATAATTGAGTGAATATTTTAAATTAAATAAAATGGAGTAAACAAAAATGCAGCATCCATCTAAGACAGAGACCGCATTAAATATCAAAAATACGTCGCTAGACTACTTCTTGCAGGGATACTGTTTCAACAAAAGCTGCCTCAGTAGTATTTGTGCTCCATGCATTAAGCATCCATGATGTTTTTTCGATCTGACCAAGATGACCAGCAATCAAATCAATTGTTCCTTCATCATTTGCATCTGCCGCTTTAGACAATACAGATCGCATACTCCGAACAAGAACTCCGTGATCTTCTAAAATTGTAGCAATCATGACTTCGCTTGTAAAACTACGTGCAGCTTCTTCTATGTTTGATATTTTTAAATAATCAGACATACAGCTAATCGGTCGGTGGCGTAGTGTGAGTACACGTTCGGCTACTTCATCGATCATGACTTTTATCAAATTGTATTGTTTTTCAAATTGTTCATGTAAGTCGAAAAAATGCTTCCCTGTAACGTTCCAGTGAAATGTCCGTAAATTTTGATAGTGGACATGTAAATCCGCTAAAAATTTATTTAATTCGGATACGACAGGCTTGACTTTCGATTGCTCTAGATTTAAGTAATTCATAAATTAAAGTATTTGTTAGTTGTACTATTATCAACTGTGATGTAAAAAAAATCGTTCGTTTTAATAAAAAATTAGCATTTATAAAAATTTACATGTATTAAAAATCAAGAAAAAGAAAATAGAAAAAAGTCCACAAGCGGTACGAAATAGTGGCGTAACCAAATACCAAAGTGGAATGATGGCGACCGAGTTAAGGATGAGCAATGGTTGCTAGCTAAACGACATCAAGTGTGATATTAAACAATCAATTATCAGAAGTATGACAAGCAGTTGTGCGATGCAGGCGTACCTTTGCAGCCGTTTTACAAGCGCTAGATTCGAGACTATGATCGAGACAGACATTATCATCATTGGAGCAGGGCCTTGCGGCCTGTTTACAGTATTTGAAGCAGGCTTACTCAAGCTCAAATGCCATTTAATCGATGCCTTGCCTCAGCCAGGCGGGCAACTCTCTGAAATCTACCCGAAGAAACCGATTTATGATATCCCAGGCTTTCCGAGCGTTTTAGCCAAAGACCTCGTTGACAACCTCATAGAACAAGCTGCGCCGTTCAATCCTGAGTTTACACTTGGCGATCGTGCAGAGCATCTTGATCGCATGGATGATGGCCGCTGGAAGGTGACGACACTCCGTGGCGTTGAGCATGCAGCCCCGATTGTCATGATTGCAGGCGGCTTAGGTAGCTTCGAGCCTCGTAAGCCACCTATCAGCAACATTACTGATTACGAAGATCACGGTGTTGAATACATGGTGCGCGACCCAGACCTCTACAAAGGCAAACGCATGGTCATTGCTGGAGGAGGCGATTCAGCTCTCGACTGGACAATCTTCTTAAGCAAAGTCGCAGCAGAAGTCACACTCGTGCATCGCCGCAGCAAGTTCAGAGGCGCTCTCGATTCAGTCGAAAAAGTCAAAATGCTCGCAGATGATGGCAAAATCAAGCTCATCACAGAAGCGCAAGTAACTGGAATCCAAGGAGACGGACACGTTCAGTCAGTGACGATCACACCAAAAGCTGGCAATCCATACCAAATCGAGACAGATCATTTCGTACCGCTTTTTGGTTTGACTCCTAAGCTCGGACCACTAGATAATTGGGGTCTTGAGATCGAGAAGGGCGCTATTCGAGTCGATACAATTGACTACCGCACAAATCTGCCAGGCGTTTTTGCTATTGGCGACATCAATACATATACAGGCAAGCTCAAACTTATCCTTTGCGGCTTTCACGAAGGCACGATGGCTGTACAAAGCGCTTACAAAATCATCTTCCCCGACAAAAAGCATACGCTCAAGTACACGACCGTCACAGGCGTACAAGGTTTCCAAGAGGCATAATAAAATTGTGGGCCATCCGCGCTTCGCAAGCTCGTCGCGGTCGCTATGCTACGTGGCTCGCTATTCGCTCGGCCGCTCCTTCGTCGCGTCTGGCTGACACCACCACTTCGCAGCGCTTGTCCAGCATTGGCAAAAGCATACTATAAGAGATCTTAACTTGGCTATATAATTGTTGAGGATGAGAGGCAGTATTTTAGCAGCTGATTATATAAGACACTATGAAGATTATCGTTCCGATGGCAGGCAGAGGAAGCCGCCTCCGACCACACACATTGACAATACCCAAACCACTCGTACCTGTAGCCGGCGTTCCGATCGTCGAGCGACTCGTCACAGATCTCGTAGCTGGCTACTCAGGTAAAGTCGATGAAATCGCATTTATCATTGGAGATTTTGGTGATGCTGTAGTAGGAGAACTTAAAGAAATAGCAAGCCGTCTCGGAGCAAAAGGCAGCGTCTATTACCAAGACGAACCACTCGGTACAGCTCACGCAATCCTTTGTGCCAAGGAAAGTATGAGAGGACCATGTTTGGTCGCTTTTGCCGACACCTTATTTCAAGCAGACTTCAACTTTGATGCAAGTAAAGATGGCTTCATCTGGGTCAAGCGCGTCGAAGATCCAAAAGCCTATGGCGTTGTCAAGCTGCATGACGATGGACATATAACAGACTTTGTCGAGAAGCCAGAAGAATTTGTCTCAGATATGGCAATCGTCGGTATCTACTATTTCAAGGATGGTGATCGCTTGAGAGACGAGTTGCAATATCTCCTTGATAATAACATCAAAGACAAAGGCGAATTTCAGCTCACAAACGCACTCGAAAATATGAAATCTGCTGGCGTTAAATTCTATCCAGCCGAGATCAAAGAATGGCTCGATTGCGGCAACAAGAAAGCACTCGTCCACGCCAATCAGCGCGTTCTTGAAATGAAGAAAAGCACAGATTTTGTTGATGCTTCTGCGACAATCACAAATTCAGTCATCAAGCAGCCTTGCTACATAGGTGCTGGAGCAGTCATTACTGATTCAGTTGTTGGGCCACACGTTTCTATTGGAGCTGGCAGCCAAGTTAATAATAGCGTTCTTCAAAATACCGTTGTACAATTAGACTCGCAGGTCAATGACGTCGTACTCAAAGACGCGATGATCGGCAATAAAGCAACTGTAAAAAGCCGAGCTGCCGATTTAAGTGTTGGTGATTATTCTGAAGTAACTATTTAATTTATAATCGATATGATCAATCATCAGGCAGTGTCATTCTTTTTTGTTTTGTGCATTCTTTGTTCAAGTGCGCTTTCTGTTTCTGCTCAAGATGATCGACCGACTGAAGATGATATCAAAACCGAGCGTGCGTATGTGGATGCCAATCGAGATTTATTATTGGGAAATACTGAAGAAGCAATAGCTGCTTTAAAAGAAATCGCCAAAGAAAATAAATCTCATGTCGGTGCTCATTATCTACTTGGCCGCCATTATGCAAAGAGGAAAAAATTCTCTGAAGCAATAGGCTATGCTGAGCGTGCATATCGCAATGAATCAAGCAATGAAACGATCGCGCGTCAGTATGCTGATTTATTAAGTGAGCTTGGACAATTTTCTGATGAAGCGAATGTCTATGCTTCTTTAATAGAATCAAACTCGAAAAACCCACAGACATATTATCGACTTGCTTATGCACAAGTCAAAGCCGATGATTATCAAGCAGCTTTAGAAACGTATCAACGCCTCGAAGACTGGCAAGGCATCACAGAAGATAATAGCAAACGACAACACAGTTTGTATTTGACATTTGGTCAAAAAGACAAAGCAGCCCAAGCGCTTAAAAAACTAGCAGATCAATATCCGTCAGTGTTAAAGCACCGTTTTTTACTCGCTGATTTTTACGTCAGCACAGATCAAACATCACTTGCTAAATCAACGTTCAAGGATATTTTAAAGCGCGATCCAGAAAATGCAAAAGCAAAACTTGCACTTCAAAATTTGGATGGCAAATCTGGCGGCGGAGATCAAATAGCTTATCTCCAGACTTTGCAAACCTTGTTTCAAGATAAAGATGTCGATATCGACACAAAGGTCAAAGAACTCATTCCTGTCATTGACAGAATGGTAGACCGCAATGATGATGAAGCACTTAAGAAACAAGTTATCAAGCTTGGCCGCACGTTAGTCAAGACTCACCCCGAAGAAGCAAAAGCACATTCTGTCTACGGCGATATTCTCATTAATGCTGGCGATGGAAAACAAGCGGTCCAAGCATATAAGCGCACACTCGAACTAGATGAAAGTGTTTATCCAGTATGGGAGCAATACTTGTATTTGCAAAATAAACTCGGTCGATTTGAGTCTCTCGCCGAAAGCGCGGAAGAAGCAATCGATTTATTTCCGAATCAACCGTTTGTGTATTATATGCACGGAATTGGGCTCGAAAACACAGGCAAGTTTGATGAAGCTGCTTCGACTCTTGGTGAAGCAAAAATCATGGCGCTACGCGACAAGGAACTCCTCGTCCGCATTTTGTATCAACAAGGTAGCTCCTACTACAAAGCGGGCAAATACGATAAAAGTAATAAAGCTCTTGACGAAGCACTTGAAATAAATGCAGAAGATATCGCGGTATTAAATCTGTATAGCTTTTTGCTTGCAGAAGATAAGCGCGACATCAAAAAAGCAAAAACGCTCATCGCTCAAGCAGAAAAACTGGCACCAGATAATCCATTTATTCTCGACACGTACGGCTGGATTTTATTTAAAGATGGAGACTATAAATCTGCCGTCAAATGGGCTGAAAAAGCAATCAATAAGGGTGGCGCTAAAAATCCTGAAATACTCGAAAACCTCGGCGACATTTATTTTAAATTAAATAAAACCGACCAAGCAGTCGAGCAATGGCAGAAAGCAAAAACTGCTGGCAGCAAAAATCCCGATATTGATAAAAAAATATCAAGTAAAACACTCATAGAGTAATTTTTTTGGCGCAAAAAAATGAAACATCTGCTGCTGTTTTTGTTGGCTTTTATCCCTTTTTTCAGTTTTGGTCAAACTGATTCAATTCGAGGTAATCAGTTTGAATTAAAAGGAAAACTTACTAGCGAAGAGTCCATAAAAACTGCTTGTGGATCAAAAGCATTTGCTTCTGTTTACGAATTCGAGATTATTGAATTTTCTGACTCGAATTATACTCAAGAATCTATTGGAATAATATTTACTTGCCCAGAGTTTTATGATGATGATTTTTTTGAACTTGGAAGAATATATTCAATTAAAGTTGCGGACGAGAACCAAGCCAATTTTTCGTGGTCAATTCTGAATTCATACTTATTGGGGAAGTATAGTGCAAAAAAAGATTATTGGGTTGTTGAAGCTGACAAACTTGAATAAAAGTATTGTTTGCTTTAATACTACATTCTCGGACAAGCGCTGCGAAGTGGTGCGCAGCAGACGCGACGCAGGAGCGGCCGAGCGAATAGCGAGCCACGAAGCATAGCGACCTTTTTCTATTTTTTAATTATTCTTCCTTCCATTTTTAAGGGAAGGATCGAGGATGGGTTTATTAAAAAAATAGAAAAAGGATGGCCCAAAATCAATCAACACACAAAAGCGGCAGTCGCCAATACGACTTGTTTTGCCGCGGCAGATAAGTCTCCAATATGCGGATGCTTGCCTCCAAAGACATGATCTGTATCAAGCAACACAAGTGTCGTTAAGTCTTGATCAGAAGCGCCGTACAAGGTTTCGGCAGCTTGCTGCGGTACAGCAGGATCAGCAGAGCCATGGATGATAAGCCACGGTTTTTGCAATGCCTGCGCGAGACGCTGGGAGTCAAAACGCTCTGACTGCGCAGCCCAATCATCATAAAGCGATCGGTAGAGCGGCATCATCTGCTGTGTGCGGCCATTGAGCACATGCGTGACGCCTTCCTTGAGCCAATCACGACACAAAGCCTCATCAAGCCATTGATGACTGTAGTCAAACCGTGCGACACTCGCCCAAGTAACAAGCCGTGAGACACGCTCATCTTCAGCCGCCACCAGCAAGCAGGTCGCGCCAGCACGACTGTGCCCAATCAAGCAAATTTGATCGAGATCAATACGGTCAGCAAAGCCGCAATCTCCAGAATGCAGCCAATCGAGCATCGCGCTGATATCTGTGATTTCATAGCTGTAGCGATTGTTGCCGAAAGCTTCGAGATCGACAAAATCAAGCGGCTGCTCAGGCGTGACGCCATTGTGCGAGAGATTCATCGTGATGACAACGCAGCCTTGCTCCGCCATCATCTCAGCCATCGCAGCCCAATGTCCCCAATCTTTGAAGCCTTTAAATCCGTGTACAAAAATGACGACAGGCAACTTACGATCTGCCTCTCGATCGCAGAAAAAATCAAAGGCAAAAGCTCTGTTTTGCGCGCCAGTCAAAATTGTATTCTTCTGTGACTCAATCATCCGCTCAAAATACAAGCAAAGCTGCATCTTAGCAGCCATGGCGCGATCAAAATACACACGCAAGCAGCTCACCGAAATCCTCAACGAAGCCGCCGACTTGTACGAAGCGCCTTCATTTATCGACGACGATCCGATCTGCGTGCCGCATCAGTTTACCAAGCAGCAAGACATCGAGATTGCAGGATTATTTGCCTCGCTTCTTGCTTGGGGACAGCGTCCCGTCATCATTCGCAATGCCAAGCGACTGATGGAAATGATGGATCACGCGCCGCATGATTGGATCATCAATCACACCGACGATGATCTTAGCGAAATGCAAACCTTTGTTCATCGCACCTTTCAAGCCGTTGATTTGATCGGCATTCTCGCATTCTTGCAGCAGCATTACAAGCAGCACGAGAGTCTCGAATCAGCTTTTATCGGCAATGAACCAACGGTCGAGTCAGGTCTCCGAGCCTTTCATAATCGTGTGATGAGCTGCGAAGATGTGCAGCAGCGCACCGCCAAACACATTTCCACGCCCGAGCGTAAATCAGCTTGCAAGCGACTGAATTTGTACTTGCGTTGGATGGTTCGCCCAAGCACAAAAGGTGTCGATTTTGGTATTTGGAGCACCATCAAGCCAAGCCAACTCATCATGCCGCTTGACGTCCACGTTGCGCGTATAGCCGAGGAGCTTGGCATTCTCAAGCGGACACAGCGCGACTGGCGCGCGGCCTTTGAGTTGACCGAGGCACTTCGCACCTTTGACCCGAGCGATCCTGTCAAGTACGACTATGCGTTATTCGGCATCGGCGTACTCGATACACTCAAGCTTAAGTCGTAGTATTCAAAAAAGAATTGTTTGGGGCGTCCGCTTCGCGGCGGGCTGTGCAGGGTTTCGTGTACTCATCATTCGCCTTTGGCTCATGAGCGCTACGCGCCCCTTTCCATCCCTACGCCGAAGCTGCATCATATGTTCTATTGAGAAATAGAATAAAAAAGCAACTGCAAAAACACGATATTTGACGAAGCCAATTCATTATGTGCGGCATACTCGGACAAATCAATAAAAAATCACCAGTCGATCCACAGCGGTTTGATGCGATGCGCGATACGCTCAAGCATCGTGGTCCAGATGGAGCAGCCACATGGCGTGACCCCAATGGTCGAGTCATGCTCGGGCATCGGCGTTTGTCATTTTTAGATTTAAGTGAGTCAGGTCAGCAGCCGATGTGTAACGAAAACCGCTCGCTTTGGCTCACTTGCAATGGTGAAATTTATAATTACATTGAGCTGCGAGCAGAATTAAAAACACTCGGACATACATTTAAAAGTAATTCTGATAGCGAAGTTTTATTGCACGCATATGAAGAGTGGGGCCGCGACATGCTCAACAAATTAAAAGGCATGTTTGCCTTTGCTATTTGGGATGCCGTGCAGTCCAAATTATTTTTAGCACGCGATCGTTACGGAATTAAACCATTGTACTACGCTGAGAGCAATGACGCATTTGTTTTTGCTTCAGAATTAAAAGCAATAGCTACTTGTCAAGAAATTCCTTTATCTGTTGATCGCTCTTCTATTGCTGATTTTTTAGCATACCGATTTGTTCCTTCTCCAAAAACAATATACAAGGAAGCAAAAAAAGTCAAGCCAGGATATTGCATTGAATATCTCAAAGATGGCACACTACGCGAATGGCAATACTACACACCATTCATTTCTGCACGAAAAGAAAATAGAAAAACCGTTGTTGAGCGAGTCGGTTCGTTATTGCAAACTTCCGTTGATGAGCATTTGCGGAGTGATGTCGAGATTGGCGGCTTCTTAAGCGGCGGTTATGATAGTAGCGCACTTGTGAGTTTTGCAGCCGAAAAAAGAGAACAGTTTAAATCATTTTCAATTGGTTTTGAAGGATGGAAAAATAGCGAACACCAATTTGCAGAACTTGTAGCTGAAAAATCAAATTCGCAATTATTTACGCGTATTGCCACGACAGAGGATTTCGACCTCGTAGATACATTAATGTATCATTATGATGAGCCGATTGCTGATATTTCAATTATACCAACATATCTCGTTAGCCAATTAGCAGCTCAACACGTCAAAGCTGTTTTATCAGGCGAAGGCGCTGACGAATTATTCGTCGGTTATACTTGGCAAAAAGATATTGCTGCTCAAACAACTACAGGGCTTCAATGGGCGGAAGGCATTCGTCGAATTTTTTCTCCTACAAAAAATAATCATTTTGTAGGGCTGTACGCACACGCCATGGCGATGGGGCGATTTAATAACGAAACACTGCCAAGCATTTTACATCCAGATTTAGTATCTGATATTCATCCAAATACTGAATGGTTTTATACGCAGCATTATCACGCATTTGAGACGCCACTCAAGTCATTCCAATTTATGGATGTCAAATCATTTATGGGTGAACTTGTCTTGACAAAAATCGATCGCGCAAGTATGGCGAACAGTCTTGAAGTGCGCGTTCCATTTTTAGATCACGAACTTGTTGATTATATATTTTCACTTGATGAACGCAGCTACTTTGAGCCGAGTGAAACGAAATTCGCTTTGTATGAAAATATAAAGTCGCGTTTGCCGAAACAAATACTCGATCGTAAGAAGCAAGGCTTCGTAGGGCCAGATACATTTTATATGGATATTAATCTCTA
This sequence comes from Saprospiraceae bacterium, assembly GCA_020631455.1. GTDB lineage: Bacteria > Bacteroidota > Bacteroidia > Chitinophagales > Saprospiraceae > JAHDHF01. The sequence goes on along the minus strand of JAHDHF010000016.1, from coordinate 17,957 downwards.
TAAAAACGCGCTTGAAGGCGGTCGCCTTATTCAAGAATCTGTTATTACAAACCAAGGCCTCAATTCATTGATTCAACAAGAAGATCATTGGCGACTTTGGAAACTTTATATTCTCGAAAAATGGTGGAACGTCTGGCAATAAGTTGTTTATTTTTGATTGTAGTTCTATTTGTTTCGTGCTCTACTAACAAAGAGAAAAAAGAAACATTTTCTTACACTATCCCAATTGAGGCTACAGAAGATTCAGTATTTGTTTTAGAAATTACCAATCCTCACGATACTGCAATCACACTAGAATTTGATCTCGGGCCATATATGCTCAAAGATATTTCTGATGTTGCACAGCATATTGCAGACAATTCTACAGACACAAGTGACCTCGGAAAAATAAAAGCAGCCTGGCGATTTGTATGTGACTACACAAAAAGCACGGAAAATCATTATGGCTCTGAATCATGGGCGCAAGATGACGAATTAATTCTATGGAGTTTTGGTGGCGGGTTTTGTAGCAAGCGAGCAACTCTGCTTGCCCGTCTTTGGCAAGAAATGGGATACGAAGCTCGTGTTTGGGGACTTGAAGGCCACGTCGTACCTGAAGTACAGCTCAGTGGAAAATGGATAATGCTTGATCCTACAAGCAACATTTATTTAAATGACAAGGTAAATGGCATTTTATCTGTAAAAGAAATAAGCGAATTAGGTAAAAGCGAATTTGTAGATTTATTTTACCAATCCATTGAGTCCTCTCAAATACTCTTCGAACAGCTATCGATGCTTTGGCAGCTTGATTTTTATAAAAGCACGAATAATAACTCAGTTAATGACTGGTATCTCAATTCTGATAGATCTATTTCAGAGAAATTTGTTTTACCTAAAGAGTCAACTATTCGCTTAACATTAGCAAATGAAGTCAACACCTTTAATTTGATTCATTTTCAATCTGACTTGAACCAAAGAGCCTCGATGCCTTTTGCAATTTTAAATACATGGAACTGCGATTCTAACTTATCTTCAGAAAAACAAGAAATTACATTTACTCCTTCTCAACAATGTAAATCTTTTCATCTTACAAACTCTCTTCTTCCCATATCTGATCAAGTAAAAATAAATAGCTTATATTCATTAAACATAAATTTAAGTAAAGAAAAAGCAACAAAAGAACATCAAAAAACAAGAGAAACTTGCTATACAACAAGTCAAATCAGACAGAAACACAACCATTTTAAAGGAAGTTATGCTTTCAAAAATATAAAAAAGTACACCAACAGTTTAACCAACAATAGTAAAGAAAAAGTAAATGCATTTAGATCGAATTTCAGAAACACATTTAATAGAGATATAGAAGAAGTACTACAAAACTCTGACCAATTATTTCTCGCTATCATTCGAGCAGAATGTGGTCAAGGCGATTTCGTTATTCAAGAAATGAAAAATCATTTCGAATAACCCTTAATGCGCTTCCAGTAGTTTGGAAGCGCATTTTTCATATCCATGTTAGGTGTTTCTTGCACTCCTTTAGCTTTTAATTCACCTGAGTTATCTGGAGCGAGCTTATAGTAAAACGGATAAAAATGCTCATCAAGACCTGTAAGTTCGGGTGGGAGAGCTCCGTAACGTTGATCAATATAAATTAATGTGTCACCTTCACCTTTTTTGACAGCATAATAATCATCAGAAAACCAACGCAAAATATCGACATCACGATCACCAAAATGCGGCTCTAATAATTCTTTTTGAGCAGGTTCAGCTATAAAAACAAATGGTAATTTATCATGATCAAAAAGCGACCGTAATTCATGATAGTATATTGAATCAGCCTCTATTGTTCCGTGCCAAAGGATATTTGTACCAATAGAAGGTGAGACTTTGATACGATTTGGTTCTATGCCTTGGGCTTGTGCAGCTTTTTTATATTCATTTGTAAGACGGACACGATTAATGTATCCAAAATATAAATACAAACAACCGTAAGCAATACCAAGCCAAGTCAACATTCTTCGCCAGTGCGATCTTCGATTTAAATAGGCTGCAATAATTAATACAACTGCAAATGGAATTGTATACCCAGGATCAAATACACTCACAGTATCCCAAGCAACCCGCGTATTTTTTAACGGCAATAAAAGCTGCGTACCATACGTCGTACAAGCATCCAAAAGTGGATGCGTCAATAATGCCAACCAATATAAAATCGACCATTCGACAAGACGAGCAGATTTAGGTTGTTCCGAAAACTGTCGCTGTACATAACTACGATATAACCAACCGCTTAAAAGTCCTCCCAATGTAAGCGACCACAGAATTGAAAGGACGAGAGAAGTCCCACCAATCGCCCAGCCGAGTCGTCCAAAAATAGCTGCCACAAGGATCGTAATCATCCATCGCCACCACGCAGACCGATACACATCACGCCTATAAAATTGCATCGTCAGCCAAGCAAACGCTGGAGCAAACAAAAACGAAAATAAAATCGAATGTGTAAATCCTCTGTGATGAGAAAGCGCAGTGATTTCATCCGTAAAAAAATTGGAAATCACATCTAAGTCAGGAATTGTCCCAGCGATACCGCCAATGATCATCGCTCGATTGCCCAACTTACGGCCGAGTACGAGCTCGCCACAGGCAGCTCCAAGCACGATCTGAGTCAACGAATCCACAGCACAAATGTACGCAGAGTCAAAGGCTCAAAAAGTCATTCTTTTTGTAAATAAATGAGGAGCTGCCCCTCATTCGTTTCACTTATTTCGGGTCGGGCTATACGCAGTACGGTAGCCTAGCCACAGAAAAATGCCCACTCAATTTGAGTGGACATTTTCTATGTCCGCGCTGCGCGCGCTGCTCCTATCCCTCAGCCAAAAAAAGCTACATGAATTAATAATTCAGAATCTTCTTCGAGACACTTCCTCCATCAGCAAGAGTCAATTTGATGACATGCATTCCATTTGTTTGAAATTGAATATCAGCGGCAGTATTCTGAAATTCAGAAGTAGAAAGAACTTGAGTTAATTCTCCAAGAGAATTGAAAATCTGAATGCTTTGTACATCAGCTGAAGCATCCCATTCGATTCGCGTTTGTCCATTCGCTATTGTCGGATAAATATTGAGTTGTATTTCAGCTTCTATTTCTTCAGTACTTGTATAAATATAATCACAAGTAGAAGTAGCTCCAGTTTCATACAAAGCGAAAGAAGGATCAGAATAGCAGCGCAATTCCCTAGTGAGATCTGAATCCCACAAACCATAATCCTGTGGAAACATATACATTGTATTTCCTAAGCGTTCGATAATTAATCTATCTGGAATAGATGCATGTTGTCCAAATGTCATCCCAAAAGGAGATGACCCATCGGCCCTACCTAAACTTTCTACTTGTTGAGTACGCAAGACTTGCCCATTAATTGTAATCGTAGACGTAGCGACTACTTCATGAATAATTGCAACATCTCGACCTTCATAAATGTCATATGATTTTGTGATAAACGTATCACCAACAGAGAGCGAAAAATCGTAAAGTGTATACATTAAACTGTCATCGGCGAGTCGTTCGACTTTATCTCCTATCGTTCGTACATAATCTGATCGCTGTAAAAAGTTTGAACTTGCTGATTCGCGATACTTATCTATAACTTGAAATGTTATTCCATTAATAACTGTATCTCTCGAAACCTCTGAACGTATATACGAATAAGTAGGACCAAATGCTGAAGCTGAATAGCTATTATACCACTCCGCACCTATTGGCGCGAAAACCGTTTGAGCTGAGGATGGCTGCAAAAAAGCGATAGCAGCTAGTGCAAAAAAAAGAGAGTAAAGGGTTTTCATAGTGTGAATTGAATTAAAAAATCGTAACGATGAATCCAAACATAAATGCAGCTACCTACACTTTACAATAAAAATCGGATTTCAAAATGTCGGGATTTAACATATTGAGATATTCGTGTTTCTAAATGTTGTTTACCGACATTTTAATAATACGACATTGTCGTGTGGCGGACAAGCGCTGCGAAGTGGTGGCGATAGCCAGATGCGAATGCGGAGCATGAGCAGCCGAGCGAACAGCGAGCCACGGAGCATAGCGACTTTTTTCTATTTATTTTTTTTATTAAAAAATAAATAGAAAAAAGATGGCCCCAAATAAAAAAACCTGCAATGAAAAGTCAATGCAGGTTTTTATAAAAAGAAACGACTAAATTTTTATCGCAAAATAAGCGGCATGACAAGCATGAGAATATCCTCGCCATCCATCTGCTCGACAGGGCTCATAAGTCCTGGTCGCTGTGGTGTGCTGAGTTTAATAATAATCTCATCGCCTTCTGTTGCATTTAATAATTCGAGAAGGAATTTTGCATTAAAACCAATTTTCATCGGCTCACCAGTAAATGTACACATCATGCGCTCTGTCGCATTGTAGCTAAAGTCTGTGTCTTGACTACTGAGCGTCAATGTGTTGGCTGTTATGTCAAAGATGATTTGATTAGTCGTTTTATTTGCATAAATCGACGTACGACGTAGAGCGCTTTTAAATTCGCTATGACTAATTGTCAACTCATTTGGATTATCCTTTGGTATGACATTTTCGTAATCAGGGAAGCGAGCATCTATCAAGCGGCACGCAACATTAATATCCCCGAAACTCAAAAAGGCATTTGCTTTGTTGAAGCTCAAGGTGACGTCGCCTTCACCTGGTAATAAATTCTTGAGGAGGTTGAGTCCTTTTTTAGGCAAGATAAACGAGTCAGACACATCTGATTCGATATCGCTAAATGTGTAGCGTACGAGCTTTTGAGCATCGGTAGCGACGAGCGTCATTTTGCCAAAATCAATTTGGAAAAAGACTCCTGTCATCGCTGGGCGTAGCTCATCAGGACTTGTTGCAAATACTGTTTTATTGATTCCTTTTTGGAGCAATGAAGACTCTAGTGTAATACTATCAACATCGTCTTGACGTGGCGGCTGAGGAAACTCAGCTCCGTCACGACCAGAGAAGTCATAATTACCTGAGCTGCTACTGATCGAAACACCAAAGCTGTCGTGATCAACTGTAATCGAGATCGGTTGATCTGGAAGCTCTTTGAGTGTGTCGATCAACATCTTTGCTGGTATAGCAACATTGATATCGTCATCACTTTTGACAGATAGCTCTGTCGAAATCGTCGTTTCGAGGTCAGATCCTGTAATCGTCAGCTTATCTCCTGAGATAACGAACAAGAAATTTTCGAGGATCGGGAGAACATTATTTGAAGCAACAGCTCCACCAGCTACTTGTAGTTTTTTGAGGAGATCGCCGCTTGATACACTAAATTTCATGTTGTCAAATCGTTAGAAGGTGTACGGATACATTTTTAGGCTTCAAAGGTAGCGATCTTCGATCATCCAATCGTTTGTTATCCACAGTTTTGCAGAGCTATTTTGCTCCACCTTTGCCGAGGTAAACAAGCGCATCACCTTCTTGTATCTGCGTAGTCAATATGTCTTGAGTGATAATGCTCAATGAGCCATTCTTTCGCTTGATAAATATCGGAAACTGTGTACGCGAATCAAGTGCGTTGACTGAAGTAACAAACTCTTCATTACTTTGGATCGCAACCTCATGGAAGCTCGGATATTCGCGAGCAATCTTCGTAAAGTTGATGTAATCAACTTTAGGGAAAAGGAGATTAACAGTGTCTTTGTCTGAGCGCTCATCTGGATGCTTGATGTCATCATTGGAGACAAGGCGATATGATCCGTTTTCGCCAAAGCTGGTCTTCATCTCAGCTGCTGCATGCTTATTGACAGCGTCACTTCCTGTCATAGCAATCAAAAAGCCCATATCGAGGAGGTCGAGATTGCCCGAGAGGTCGTCTTCGAAGACATTGGCTCGTAAGGCAAAGAGATCTTGATCTTTTGCCGCTTGGATATTGCTCGCTGAGGAATCAACCATCGCGACAAGGCGGCCATTATCACGCAAGTAAGTCGCAATAAGGCGCGCGCCTTCGCTTGCTCCGACGATCAAGATGCCATTGCTGACATCTTTAGTGACGCCAAGGAGTTTTGCCATCGGTCCAGCAGTAAATGATGTGACGATCACTGTACCGAGTACAATCATAAATACCAAAGGCGTGATGATCTGCGCTTCTTCGACACCGTATGTTGTATAAAGTTGATTGCCAAAAAGTGAAGCGATACCAGCAGCAACAATACCGCGCGGACCGACCCACGAGATAAAAGCACTTTCAGCCTTTGTGATATCAGATCCAAGCGTACTCAGGAATACACCGATCGGGCGAATGACGAGCAACACAACAGCAAAGAGAACCAAGCACGGCCAGCCAAGTAGATAAAAATCTGAAGCATTGATATTCGCCGAAAGGAGAATAAATAAAACGGATATCAAGAGTACTGTAATCGATTCTTTAAACTCTAGAATCTCATCGAGGTGCGGCACTTTCATATTAGCGAGCATCATACCCATGACGACCACAGTCAAAAGTCCTGACTCGTGAGCAAGGAAGTCAGAATTGACGAACAAGAATAAAACAAGTGCAAGCACAAAGACATTGATCAAGTAATGCGGTATCCACTTGCGTTTCAAGAAAAAAGCGAGGACATATGCACCGATCACACCTTCGAGTGTACCGACAAGTACAACTTTACCAAAAATCGCCAAACCATGCATCGTGAAACCTTCACTTGCGCCGCTCGCGATAAACTCAAACACCAAAACTGCGACAAGCGCACCGATTGGATCAATTAGAATACCTTCCCACTTGAGTACAGTCGAGACATTTCGATTGAGCGGCAGGTTACGAAGTATCGGCGCTATAACAGTCGGACCTGTCACGATGATTAAGCCTGCAAACAAGGCCGAAATCGTCCATGACAATCCAACAATAAAATGACAGGCAACAGCAGCTCCAAAAAACGTAACAACCGATCCAATCGTAATCAATCGAATGATGGCTGGTCCAGCTCCTCGCAGCTCCTTGACGTTTAGTGTCAAGCCGCCTTCAAAAAGGATCAATCCAATCGCAAGCGATACAAAATAGTACAACGTGTTTCCGGCAAAAAGCCCTCGATCTTCGCCAGCGATGTACATTGGCTCAAGCAGCTTAGTGCCGTCAGCAGTAAATAACGATGACACTGGCCCCACAAGCAAACCGATAATAATCAAGGGCAAAATCGCAGGCATCTTAATACGCCATGCAAGCCATTGAGCAAAAATACCAAGGATGACTACCGCAGCTAATTCAATCATATCCTGTCCGCTTTCGTGACTCTTCTGCTAAGATTTTATGCATTGTCTCAACTCAGAAGTCGCGCAAAATACAACGACTCAATCCAAATCAAAAGATGATGGGCCATCCGCAGCCTTCGGCTGCGGTCGCTATGCTTCGTGGCTCGCTGCAACCCTGAGTAGTCGGGGTTCGCTCGGCCGCCTTATTCTATTCGACGTCTGCTGCGCACCACTCCGCAGCGCTTGTCCGAGCGACAAGAATCTGTTAAACCACAAAGCGCAAAATGCATCGTCATAGAATTATTGCATCTTGTAATCGTGATGAAGCATTGCATCTTATTGATGAGTCTGTTTGTGTCCTCAATCTGTGCCGCTCAAGACCTGGAGTGTGGCGACTTGCTTAATATATACGGAGAAAAGCCTGAGCAACTCACTTTCGTCGATTGTACAGAAGGAGCTGGGCAGACAATACTTGAAGCTCGCTACTCAGTCGCAGACTCTGAGGCCGTCGAAGCCTTTCTCGTAGAGAACTATGGGCTCGAAAAACTCAAATTTGTCTGCTGCGGCTGGGAGCCGACTGGCAGCCGATCAGGATGGATCAAAAATGAAAAGCTGCTCGAACTCAATCCAAATTATGTTTTGAGCATCACGATGTACGGCAATGCCGAAAAGAAAAACAGCGACGGTGAATTTGTCATAGAGACAGATCGCTCAAATGTCGAGTTTACAGTTGTAGTCACATTGCTTGATATCTAATCTGCTGCTGCTCTCGTCCTGCGAATGGCGTAGGGATGGTAGGTGTTGTCTGAACTCTGTGCGAATGGCAATGAGCGCAGAGAGAGTGCCGGACAGCCCGCCGCTACAGCTTGATGTAGCGGACGCCCCTCATTGAATGCAATTAAAGCTACATGAGTCGCTGTATATTCGGAGCTTAATTGAAGAAAACACATGGCATTTATCAGACCATTACGTGCTTGGGTACCGAAGATGAATATGGCGATGGAGCCGAGTTCGTTTTTTGGGCGGATGAAGCATTTGTATGCTGATTATGTCAAGCGCGGATTATTTGAGCAGGCTCCAGAGGCGGCATATTATGTCTATCGCCAATCTGACGAAAATGGACAGCACACTGGATTAATTTGTCTGACGCATATCTCCGAATACCAAAATGGTAATGTGCGCAAACATGAAAACACAATCGCTGCCAAAGAACGCAAGCAATTAAAAATGCATCGCGAGCGAGGCGCTTTAATTAAACCAGTTTTATTGACGCACCCTGATGTCGCTGAGGTTCAAGCTATTTTAAATAAGTGGATTAAAAAAAACGATGTTTTTTTTGAAACGTCTTTTGATAATGGCTCTTATCAAATTTGGGCAATCGACAATCCAAAAACCGTTGCGAAATTGACGGAATTGTATCGCGAAAAAGTGCCGTATTCGTATATCGCCGATGGTCATCACCGAGCATCTACGATTGAGCAGCTCTACACGAGTATGCGCCAGCTTCCGCCCGAAGCTCAATCTGATGAGTACGAATATATGTTGAGTGTTTTTGTGCCATCGAGCGAGTTGAGTATTTATGATTATAACCGTGTGGTCAATACGCTCAATGATATGCAGCCGATTGAATTGATGGCTCGTCTCTCGAGAGTTGGCGTCATTGAGCCACTGTATGATGACGAGCATCTGCCGAGCGAAAAACATGAAGTTGGTATGTTTTTACTTGGTCGTTGGTATGCGATTAAATGGCATAAACACATTATTAAGCAATACAAAACTGTAGCCGAGCGGCTTGACGTTTCGATATTAAATGACGTCGTATTAGGCAGCCTACTCGGCATCACAGATGTGCGCAATGACACGCGACTCACCTACGTGCCGGGCACAGAAGGCGCTGCCGGTCTAGAGCGTCGAGTCATGGCTGCAGAGGGCGACAGTGTGGCGTTTAAATTGTATCCGATGAGTATTGAGGATTTAATGCTTGTTTCTGATCAGCAAGGTGTTTTGCCTCCCAAGTCGACGTATTTTTTACCTAGAATTAAAAATGGAATGGTCGTCTATCGATATGCTTAATTTCTTATTTTAGTATTAATAATTATTTTTTTGGGCCATGCTGCTACGCAGCACCGCGCTGATTCAGGGTTTCGCTATTCGCTCATCACATCGCTGTCCTCCTGAGTAGTCGGGACGCTCGTGAGCGCTTCATTTCATTCGCGCCCCTTACCATCGCTTGTCCGAGGCTGCTGGGCTACTGCATTTCGGCGAGTTTGTCTTTGAGCCATTTACTATTAAAAATAGGTTTGAGTTCTAGGAGTTTTTGATTCGTCTTTTCAAATTTATCGAGAAAGTCTGTTTTTGATAAAAGCTGTTTTTCGTGTTTCAGTTTGACAATTTGCTTGAGCATATTTAAGAAGTTATCGATTCCTTTTTTGTAATCTTGTGCAATTGTTTTATTCCGTTGAATAAATATCTTAAATGATTTAATTAAATAATCAAGCGGCTCAAATTCTTCAGTGTCATAGTATGTTTTGAGCAAAATGTATTTTCCAGATATTTCAAAATAAATATCAGAAAAATCAACCGTGCTCAAAAGCTGTATCGCGTCGTCATATTGCTTGACGGCGTAGTAGTAAGCAGCTAGATTGTAGTTAAACGCATTGTCGCGCTCTTCGGGCTTGAGTTCACTTTTGTATTTGTGCAAAAATGAATAAACCCATTCAAACTCTCCGAGACGATTGCCGACAGTTACAATGTTTTTATAATCAAGTAAAGACAAATAACCTTTCTCATACATCAAATCTTTACTCAGCAAAATTTTATACAATTCAAATAACTCAGCCAAATAGCCTGCTGCACCTTGGTTGATTTTTCTAACGCAATAATTCATTGCATATGAATACATACCAACAGCTTCGTCTAGCGGAAATCGCTGACTATGCAGATCGAGCACATCAAGGAGATGCTTGTAATTTGTTTCGTCATCGCGATCGAGCAACGTATCGTAAACAGCTAGATACGCTTGGATATAAGGTTCGTTTAAAAATGGGTGTTGATCACGCTTAAGCTGCTTGAGCAATTCCTCTAAAAATGAGACTGTATAATCGCTCTGGATAATATTGCGGCGATTCATCATCTCGCATGTTTCTTTCAACTTTGCAGAGAGATAAAAGAGATCGAGATTATCATTTTTGATTTGAAGCGCTTCATCAAAACCGCGCTTTTGCTGACGCTCAAAGTAGAGATCAGCCTCAGCAGCGATATGATACTGATAGAGATACATTTCAGGGCTTTGCATCTCTGATTTTTCAATTGATTTATTGACTCGACTATGCTCAAGCTGAAAAATATGATCCACCTCGTTAGACTGCAATCCTCGAAGTACATAGACTTGAGGCGTCATTTCGTGCTGATCAAATTCGCGTTGAGCTAAAAATTGCTTCAAAAGCTTGAGCAGCGAGCTTATCTCTTTTCTGATACTCGCATCATCATAGGCTTTGCCTGGATAAATCTTTTTGAAGAGATACTCCTTGCTGAGTTGATCTTCTTTTGATTTGGTATGCGCATTATTGATTAACTCAAAGAACTCAACCAGCCGCTCATTACTATTAAAGTATGGCGATTGCAAGAACTGAGCAAAAAGCTTTCGCTCTTTGGCGTTCAGCGCAGTGATGATTTGGTACGCTTTTGAGTTCAGCATATTTTTTGCCGCTTGAGCATGCGACAAACTTACATGATAGTTTTATCTCTCAAAACAACGATTTCTGTCTTGTAGATTACCTAATTGCTCGTTTTTCAAAGGCTTTGGTGTTCAAAATTTCAAATCACTGTATATTAAAGCTACAGTTTAAGCTATGAGTATAAACCGACACATACTTTTTGTTTGCCTTTTTTGCTTTAGTCAGTTAGCTGTAGCACAAACGTATATAGGTGGCTTGTACATGTCTGATATGACTTTGGATGCTCAAAGTAGTCCATACATAGTACAGTCTGACCTCGTTGTAAGAAATAATGCAACGCTTACGCTCGAAGCAGGTGCAGAGCTTTTCTTTGAGCCAAATACTGGTGTTATTCTCGATGCAGGAAACCTAGCCGCCATAGGAACAGAAGAAAATCCCATCAGACTTAATGCTGCAAGTGGAACGTGGAGAGGAGTTCTTCAATACGGACAGATTCCCAAAGCAATACTCATCGATCATGTCGATATAGACGGCGCACAGTACGGTATCAATTACGATGCTGGTGGATATGGGTATTCTGACTCATATACTATAACTCATTCAACGTTTACAAATTGTGGTACAGCAATCACGTCTGCTTCTAATCACAATATCAATCTTGTTGTCTCGAATTGTGAGATCTTAGATAATCAAGTTGGTATAGATGTGCAGTCTTTGTATGAGCTAAGCAACACAACATTTGACGGATCGACGATTGCGCTCCAAAATGTTGGTCGATTTGGAGCCGAGATAAATTCTTCGACATTCAAAAATGCAGGAACGGCAATCGACAATTCAGGCTGTCCTTCGTGTACAGTCATTTTGAGTGATTGCTCATTTTCTGACAACTCAATCGGCTTTAAAGGCTCATTTCTTAATGCCAATAATTCCCAATTCGTAGATCACTCATATGTAGCTGTAGAAATGAATACTGGCTCATTGCAGCAAGTATCATTCGCTCGTAATACAGTAGGTCTTCGCAGCTACGGAGCAGTAACTCTTTCTAATAGCGTCGTCTTCGAGAATACAGTCGGAGTTGAGCTGCGCATTTCCGGCATCAGCATTACAGAGACTACAATCTGTGACAATACACAATATGCCATAAAAAATGAGACGAACCAATCAGTATCAATTCCTGATAATTGTTGGTGTACGCAAGACCAGACAATAGTACAGACAGCAATCTATGATGCCAATGATGATCCAAGCCTCGGTGCAATAAATGCTACACCTCTTGGTGTGAGTTGCCAAAGTGGCGCAACGGCTCCTGGTGCAGATGATCTTGTCTATCCCGGAGACCTCAATTGTGATCTAGACGTAACTATGCGTGATCTACTCACACTAGGCAGCCATTACGGCAAATCTGGTGCAGCACGCACCAACGCAACTGACCTTTGGCTCGGGCAAGAGTGTGCAGATTGGAATGATACAACACGATACGGAAAGAATATCAAACACATTGATGCTGATGGAAACGGTCTTATCGACGAGCTTGATCTCGAAGCAATCATGCTCAATTATCGAAGATCGTATGTGACTGAGCTGCGCCTTGGCGAAGAGCAAAATGGAGTTGGCATCCCTTTATTCTTCGACGTACCTGCACAAGTCTTGACAGGAGACACCGTTTACATACCTGTACATCTAGGCACAGACATTCAGATCGCTGAGCATGTTTACGGAGTTTCGTTTTCAGTTGAGTATGATCAGTATTTAGCTGATTTACTTCCAGACCCAGTCATCATTCCGACCTCATTTTTTGCGCAGCCTCACGAGCTTATCTCATCCGCACGAGTCAACGATATCGATGGTCGCCTCGATGTAGGCATGGTTCGTACCGATCAAATTCAGAAAAGTGGATTTGGCGGCATTGTCACACTTGGCTTTGTGATGAAAGAAGATATCGTCGGGCGTATGGATGCCAATCGAACGGTCGAATTCAATCTTCGCTTCTCTGATGTGCACGCCATCGAAGCAGACGAAAGCCCAATACTTATCTCAGCCTTGACAGCAAGCTTTACAATCAAGCAGCTCGAATCAAGCAGCGAAACAACACTCAACAATGATGACCTACAGATAGGACCAAATCCAGCATCATCGAATATCCAAATAGCAACACCATCAGATATTACAATTGAGTCAATCATAATATCAAGTATCGATGGAAGTCAAGTTTATCTTGCGCAAGATGATATCAATGCTGCAGAGATTTTACTTCCCATTTCTGAATTGCAAAATGGGCTTTATCTAATCTCAGTACAGACTGATCAAGGGCAAATGACTCAGCGCCTTACTGTAATTAAATAATGAATATGGGCCATCCTTTTTTATAAAAATAAAAAAGGTCGCTATGCTACGTGGCTCGCTACTCGCTCGGCCGCCTCACTGTATTTCGGCGTCTGCTGCGCACCACTTCGCAGCGCTTGTCCAAAAACGACTTGATTTATAAGTTTCTACAACCTGTATTAAAACATGTTCAAGCGACAAAACAAATTGAGCAATTAAAATTCAATTGTTAAAAACTAAGATTAACATGTCTTTAGATACATTTTGAACTTAAATAACAGAAGCTGCTAACTGAATTTCTTCGTTTTTGAATTCTAATTCATATTCTGTTTCATTTAGTTTAATTGATATTTCAAACTCCGATGAATATGCTTTATCTCCTGTAGGAAACCAATCCTTTACATTTTTATTGATAAAGATAAAAAGTCCAAGCTCATCTCCTACCGCACAGAATCGCTCAAAGTTTCCATCAAAAACTTGAATCCCCGTTATTTGATTTATAGAATAAAAAGCTGCTTTAATATCACGCACTGGTGCTCCAATTTCAGAAATATTTAGTAACGAGTCGATACCAAATGCTGCTTGATGTTGATTTTTGAGGTTTTTGCGTGCTATAAGCTCTACAATATTCTGATCTCGATCGTAGAAATAAATTGCCTTTGCATTCCAAAAATCAAAATCCTGAATTTCCTGATTTTTATCTTTAAGTATTTCTACACGTTCCTTTAGCCAAGCCAAAGCTTCTTCTTCTTTATTACAAGGGATATTAATAGCAAAGTGATATGGTTTCGCCGCTTTGTTTTCTATTAATTTTAGCCTAGATTTCCCAATTAAAAAAGTGGCTTCACGTTCAGACTGTTCTACAACTTTTAATCCAATTGTATTTGAATAAAAATCAATCTGATTTTTAAGATTGGGTGTATAAATTCTAAGTTTCTGCACTTCCATAAGAAAATTATTTTGGCAGTGATTTACAAATAAGCAGATATAGTTTTCACAAGGAATATCACACTATGACATTTGCTTCTACAACCAACTCTTACAGAACATAGTTTCAGAATACAAATAGAATTAATACTGCGATTTTTCGATCTGCTAAACCATTTATTCAATAGTTTCTTGAAAGATTCGTTTATGCTGCCTTTTGGACAAGCGCTGCGAAGTGGCGCGACCGAAGGGAGCGGATGCCCTGGGCAGCCGAGCGAACCCCGACTACTCAGGGTTGCAGCGAGCCACGAAGCATAGCGACAGTAGCCGCATTTTTCTATTGAAAAATGCGGCTACTGATGGCCCATAATGATAAATTAAAAATTACTCACCTTGGCAGAGGCTGTAGCCTCGCTCTCCATCAAATGTGTAAAGGTTGTCCATCTTGATGATCTCAAGGCCTGCATCTGTGATAGAAGTAATCAACTCAGCAACATCTTTGGTTGAAACTGAGCTTTCGTCGCTTGATTTAAAACGGCAACGCCAGTGATCCGTCGTCGTAATCTCCGCATGAACATTTGGATAAACCTGAATACCACGATTGGTGATGAGTCGTAGCGGCAAAGCGTCTGTGCTTGCGGCTTTGATTTTATCGCCGAGTTCTTTTGAGTCATTGCCGCTCCAGTCTAGATAAAGATCGGTGCCGACAAGCGCTTTGGTTTGCTGCTTGACCTTTGGATCTTCGATCACGATTGGTTTTGCATCAGGATTATTGGCAAATGGGACAAGCTGCTTGGGCTTATTGCCGAGACGCTCGATCAGCGCATCCGTAAACTCTTGTGTGTTGACACGGCGTGAGCTTGTTTCTTCGCTGTAGATGTCGCCAGTGTGTATGCCGTTTTCGATTGTGCAGAGCAGGGCATTTTGGATTTTCTGCGCAATATCGCCTTTGCCGAGATGATTGAGCATCATGCAAGCGCCATTAATCAGCCCGCTTGGATTGGCGATGCCTTTGCCGGCAATGTCTGGCGCTGATCCGTGAATGGCTTCAAACATCGCGAAGTCTTTGCCGATATTGGATGAACCACAGAGACCAACAGAACCAGCCACTTGGGCTGTGATATCTGATACGATATCGCCGTAAAGGTTGAGCGTCACAATGACGTCGAAGTTTTGTGGGCTGTCTGCAAGGCGCGCTGATCCGATATCGATGATGTAATGATCGTTTTCGATATCTGGGTATTCAGCAGCAATACGGTCAAATGTTGCATGAAACGTTCCGTCGGTCAGCTTCATGATATTGTCTTTGGTCATGCATGTGACGCGCTTGCGCTTATTGGCACGAGCATACTCAAATGCATAGCGGCAGATGCGTTCGCTTCCCGATTTCGAGATGAGCTTGAGACTTTGGACGACTTCGTTGGTTTGGCGATGCTCGATACCAGCGTAAAGGTCTTCCTCGTTTTCGCGTACGACGACGAGATCCATCGTCGGGAAGTGACTGTGTACGTATGGCGCATAGGCTTTGCATGGACGGATATTGGCAAACAAACCAAGCGTTTTGCGGATCGTGACATTTAGGCTTTTGTAGCCGCCGCCTTGCGGCGTGGTGATCGGTGCTTTAAGGAAAACGCCGTTTTTGCGTAGTGTCGCCCACGAGTCATCAGAAATACCAGATGTGACGCCGCTGAGATATACGGGTTTGCCTACTGTGATTATATCGTATTCTAGGTCTGCACCTGCGGCGTCGAGTACGCGCATGGTTGCTTTCATAATCTCTGGGCCTATGCCGTCTCCGTAGGCTACTGTAATGCGATCTGTCATTCTTGTATTTACTTCTTTGCTTTTAAGACCACGAATGTACGTGTTCGATACTATTTGTTGTTTTGTTGTTTTTGATTCTGCAGTTGAGCATAGCCATCAAGTTTTTCGTAGAAGTCAAGACCATACTTGCGTATTAAGGCATCTTTAGCAAATTGATACACTTTTATTTTCTGCTGTTTTCCAGCTTCGCAAGCTGGTGAGCAAATGCTCCACGTATCATAATTGACTGCGTGATAGGTCTCGTATTCGTCTATCCGTATTGGGTATAAGTGGCAGCTCAAGGGTTTCTTCCAGTCGATTTTGCCAGCTCTGTAAGCAGCCTCGATGCCGCAAAGCCATCTGCCAAGTTCATCTTTGATCGCAAAAACGCAGGCTTTGCCTTCGATCAATGTCGTGCCATTTTCTTCTGCGGCGTCGTAGTACTTGTACAAGCCTTCGCGCTCGATGACATCAATGCCTTCTTGCCTCAAGAATGGTTTGACAGCAGGATAAACTGCTTCAAGAGTAGCTAGCTCTGAGTCTTCGAGAGGCGCGCCAAAGTCACCCTCATAGCAACATGCTCCTTTACAAGCATTGAGATTGCAAGCAAATTCTTCTGCGATGATATCATCACTCAGTAGAATATTGTCAATTGCAATCATGATCGCGGCTGGTATTTTTTGCTAAAGCGTTTCAGCTAATTCTGCATCAAAATTAACGAGTGCCTTAAATTGATCCACGCGAGCACGGATATCACTGAACTTGAGTTTTTTCAAGTTTGTGATACCAAATTCCTCCACACAACATGACGCAAGAGCACTTCCGCAGACAATTGCACGCTTCATATTTTCGAAGCTCGTATCATCTGTGCCAGCCAGGTAGCCCATCATACCGCCAGCGAATGTGTCGCCAGCACCAGTAGGATCATTGACATCTTCGAGTGGAAGAGCTGGGACAAAAAAGATTTTCTCACCTTGAAAAAGAAGGGCGCCGTGCTCACCTTTTTTGATGACAAGGGTCTTCGGCCCCATCGTCATGATTTTGTGAGCAGCTTTGAGGAGGCTGTACTCGCCAGAAAGCTGTCGCGCCTCTTGATCATTAATTGTCAAGAGATCAATGCGCTTAATAACGGCAAGCAAATCATCGAGTGCGATATCCATCCAAAAATTCATCGTATCGAGCGCGATGAGCTTTGGTTTGGATGTCAATTGATCAAGTACGCGAGCCTGCACTTGCGGCGTTAGATTGCCGAGCATGATATAATCGCTGTCTGTATAGCTGCTTGGTAAGACAGGATCAAAATCAGCAAGCACATTGAGATCAGTGACCAATGTGTCACGATCATTCATATCATCATGATATTTGCCTTCCCAGAAAAAAGATTTTTCTCCTTGTTTGATCTGAAGTCCATCAAGATTGACTCCGCGTTCAGCCATAGCATCAAGCTCCGCCTGAGGAAAATCATCTCCGACGACACTCACGAGGTTGATTTGGTCTGTAAAGTAGCTTGCCGCCCAGCTGATATATGTGCAGGCTCCACCAATAATTCGCTCCGCTTTTCCGAAGCGTGTTTCTACAGTATCAAAGGCTACTGTGCCGACTGTCAAAAGGCTCATAAAAAATCTCTTAGATTGATTTGCAAAAGTATTGCAACTTCCAATTACGCGATCTATTTTTGCGCCCTACTTTTCAAGAAAGTAGAACAAGCCTCCATAGCTCAGCTGGTTAGAGCGCCGGACTGTTAATCCGTAGGTCCAAGGTTCAAGTCCTTGTGGGGGCGCAAGCGGTCTTGCTATTCTTAGCAAGGCCGTTTTTGTTTTTAGGGTGTTTTAGATGGGCCATGCTGCTCACAGAGCTCGCAGCACCGCGCTATTCCAGGGTTTCGCTATTCGCTCATCACTCACTCGCGTTCGTGAGCGCTTCATTTCATTCGCACCCCTTCCTATCGCTTGTCCAGGCAGCTTGCAGCCCAAGGCTGGCTGAGGGATGGGAGCAGCGCGAGCGACAGTATG
>JAHDHF010000151.1 GCA_020631455.1 Saprospiraceae bacterium | reverse complement strand
TATTTTTTATTTATACAGCAGATATTTTTTCCGCATCGCTTTGTAAGCATTTAGATCTTCTATCCAAGTAGCGCGAATTGCTTCTTCTGACAACCCAATTCGTATTTTCTTTTGAAATTGATTTGTACCAGCTAGGAGATCTATAAAGTCATTGTTCAAGAAGAATTTATTCTTGTCTTTAAAATTAGAATATGCCTCAATTAAAGGCTGCAAATTGAGTTGACCTTCTGCTCGAATTTCGTCTACCGTCAATTCTTGAAAATTAAATCCGTAGCAAGTCTGATTTTTAAATTTCGGATGTTTTGCGCCTTCATTTGGTGTAACATAAAATGAAAAATCCTGATTAAAATGATCTGGATGACCAGCCACTTGAAATGGCATATCGGTTCCGCGACCAGCGCTGTAAACCGTTCCTTCGAAAAAGCAAAGTGACGGATATAAAGCGATCGCTCGATCATTGGGCAAATTGGGTGAAGGACGCACTGGCAGCGAATACTTCATATCATGTGTGTAGCCTTCGCAGGTGACGACTTGCAGCTTGCAGCGCTGACGATCAGTGAGCCAGCCTTCGCCATTGATCATCGTGGCTAGCTCACCGACAGTCAAACCATGCACAACTGGAATCGGATGCTTGCCGACAAATGATTCGAAGCCTTCTTGCCGCACTGGACCGTCGATATAATGACCATTTGGATTCGGTCGATCAAGCACGACAACTGTTTTATCAAATTCCGCTGCAGCTTCCATGACTTCGTGCATCGTGCTGATGTATGTATAAAATCGCGCACCAACATCTTGAATATCGAATAGAATAATGTCGATATTCTCGAGTTGCGATTTTGATGGGCGCTTTGTTTTGCCATACAGCGATAGAATCGGTAAACCCGTTGATTTGTCTTTTCCATTCTTGATAGTCTCTCCTGCTGAAGCTTCGCCTCGAAAGCCATGCTCAGGCGAAAAGATCAGCTGAACATCAACACCTAAAGCAATTAATGAATCGACGAGATGCGTTTGTCCGATCATTGATGTTTGATTGACGACGAGTGCGACACGCTTTTCTTTGAGCAATGGCAGATAAACTTCTGTACGCTCAGCTCCTAAGCGAAGTGGAGATTGTTCTTGTATTTTTTCTTGAGTCAGCTGCTCGTCCACTTGCTCTGCTTTGACTTGCTGCTGGGCGCAACTGGTAAAAGCAAAACTTAAGCAAAAGAAACTGAGCATTATAGCTGAAACGTGAAACAATTTGTTTGATTGAGATGTCATCTGCAGTATATTTGACTTGTGAAGACAAAGATGCGATACGCGGTGATAGATGTCGAAACGACTGGAGGAAAAGCTGATCGCGAACGTATCACTGAAATCGGCATCGTCATAACTGATGGCGAAAATATCCTGGAAGAGTATTCAAGCCTTGTCAATCCCGAACGTCCGATCCCGCATTTTATTACGCGGCTGACTGGGATCTCTGACGAAATGGTTTCTACGGCGCCGAAGTTTTATGAAATCGCAAAGGACATCGTCGAGATGACAAAGCATTGTGTCTTTGTTGCGCACAATGTTCGTTTCGATTATGAATTTGTGCGCCACGAATTTAAGCGGCTCGGCTACACTTACAAGCGTCGGCAGCTTTGCACAGTCAGACTATCGCGCAAAGCATTTCCGCATTTTGGTCGCTATGGATTAAAAAAACTCACTGATCGACTCCAAATTCAATTAGAGAATCATCACAGAGCGCTTGATGATGCCAAAGCGGCTGCTGAAATTCTCAAACGTTGCTTAGTGACCAAAGAGAAGGAAGCTGAAAAAATGATTTATCGCGGCTTGAAAGAAGCGAAATTGCCTCAAACAATTTCGCTAGAGCTGCTTGAATCACTTCCTGAAGAATGTGGCGTCTATTATATGCACGACAAAAATGGAACAGTCATTTATGTTGGCAAAAGTATTAATATCTCAAAGCGCATTTTAGAGCATTTCGCTGATCAAACTCGCAAAGGCGATAAAATCAGAGAACTGATTCACGACATTACATTTACGATTACCGGAAGTGAGCTGGCCGCCATGCTGCTCGAAAATGATGAAATAAAACGCCTCTCTCCAAGGCTCAATCGCGCTCTCCGAAATCGAGACTATCCGTATTGTGCAGAAGTTTTGCAAGATGAGCACGGCTACACGTATTTATCTATTGCAAAAAATAAAAAACAAATACATACGGATATTTATTTCACTTCGCTCAGAGCAGCAAAAGGAATTTTATTTGCAACAAGTACTGAGTTTGAATTATGCAAACGCTTAAATGGAATTGATAACTCAAGCGGCGCTTGTTTTGATCATCGACTTGGCTATTGCAAAGGCGCTTGTGTACAGGTAGAACCAACTGAACATTATAATCAACGCGTTGATGACGCAATTCAATACTTGTCTCGACCGTTTGAGCAATCGATGAGCATTATTGATGCTGGTCGAAATCAAGACGAAAAAACTATTATTGTCATCGATCAAGGAATGTTCCAAGGATTTGGCTTTCTCGAAAAAGATCAATCAATTTCTAATCTTGACGATTCGAAGGAATACATCACCAAAATGCAACACAATAAAGATGCAGTTCGGATCATTCGCTCGTATTTAGACAAAAAGAATTCCTTGACGATTATTCATCATTAAATGAATTATAAAGCAGCCAAAAAGCATTTGCTCAAAGACAAAAAACTCAAGCCAATTATAACTGAAATTGGCTTGCCAGATCTTGAGCCTACTGGTGATATTTTTTATTCATTAACTCGGAGCATCATTGCACAACAAATATCGTCTGCCGCTGCCAAAAGTGTTCAAAAGCGATTTGAAGAATTACTTGATTTTGATCTTTCGCCAACTCGCATTCTTGATACAGAAATTGATGACTTGCGAAGTGCTGGGCTGAGTAGATCAAAAGCTCAATACGTGCATAATGTTGCAGAAGCATTTCAAGTAAACAAATGGACGGACGAGCAATTGAACCAACTCTCAAATGAAGAATTGACAACAGAACTCGTTTCTATTAAAGGAGTCGGTGAATGGACAGCGCAAATGATTCTTATTTTTTCACTTGGTCGAGCGGATATTTGGCCGATTGGAGATCTTGTCGTGCGGCAAAATTATCAACGCGTATTTGAGCTTGATCTCGATCTACACATGCGCGATATCAAAGCGCACATGAGTACATTTGCAGCCAAATGGTCGCCGTATCGCAGCTATGCAGCTTTACTGATGTGGCATATTAAACATTGCAATTACAAATTATGAAATTCTATCATAACGCTCGATGCCGCAAAAGCCGAGAAGGAAAACAACTCCTCGAAGAAAAGAATATTGAATTTCAAACAATTGAATATCTCAAAGAGCCGCTCGACAAAAAAGAGATCAAACGAATACTCAATAAATCGTCACAGCCGCTTGAACATTTCCTTCGCAAAACGGAAGCTGATTTCAAATCTAATTTTAAAGGAATTGAATTATCAATTGACAAAGCTGCTGATTTATTATCTCAATATCCGAAAGTATTACAGCGGCCATTGCTCGAAACAAAAGACGATGTCATCGTCGGTCGTCCACCAGAAAATTTTCTAGAGGTTATTTAATTTTTTGGGCCATCCTTTTTCTATTTCGTTTAACCCATCTATATCCTTCCCTTAGAAATGGAAGGACTTCAATTGGCTTTTTAGAAAAACGAAATAGAAAAAGGTCGCTATGCTTCGTGGCTCATTTTTCATTCGGCCTCAGCGAAGCTGAGTCTGCTCGTTTCACTCGCACCACTACGCAGCGCTTGTCCAAGCATCCGTTTACTTAAGTACCGAGAATGCGATCAAAATAGTTTAATAAAATCGTCAATATTTTGCCACAAAACTACAGTCAGACAGTAGGATTTTATTAACGTATAGAATAGAATAAGTGCGAACCAATAGAATAGTAAAATAGTTTTATCAGTAAACTATTCACTATGAAAAATGGTATTTTACTTTTTCTTTTTGGTCTTTTTCTAACAAGCAATATGTTTGCGCAAAACTTAGAGCTTGGTGATTGGCTCCAGTACTATGGCAATAAAAAGTATGGTGACAAATGGAATATCCACCACGAACTCCAATATCGAAATTACAATGCCATTGGCGATTTGGAGCAGCTTCTTGTACGAGGAGGTATCGGATATAATCTAACTGACAACAATAACAACATCCTCTTTGGTGCTGCCTATATCTACAGTCAAAATTATAAAGATGAAGTAGAAGGTATCGATGATAAAGAAAATATCACAGAGTTTAGGACGTTCCAGCAATTTACAAATTTTCATAAAGTGAGTAAACTATACGTTGAGCATCGTCTACGCGTTGAGCAACGGTGGATACGAGAAGAAGTTGAAAATTTATTTAAAATGAGGTATCGCTATTTCTTATCTCTTCATCTGCCTATTAATCACACAGAATTGATTGATAACACTTGGTATGCATCAACGTACAACGAGATCTTCTTAAACAACAACTCTGACAATACCTTTGATCGAAACAGAACGTATGTCGGTATAGGTTACAAGCTCAATGAAAAATTGAAGCTTGAGGCTGGATACATGAATCAATTTTTTGATGATATCCCAGATCGAGATCAAGTTAATTTGATGGTGTTTTACACTTTTTAATTACTGCATTTCTGGCTGAGGGATGGTAGGTGTTGTCTGAACGAGGCTTGCCGAGAGAGTGCCGGACAGCCCGACCGCGAGCCTTTGGCGAGCGGGCAGCCCCAACTCATTCTACTCACATTGTCAGTCTTATATTCGCAGGGAGATAATCAGAGCGAATAGAGAATGCAAGTGAAGTCAGGTACAGTTGGTGTAATTGGTTCGGGTAGATTTGGGACAGTGATTGCGCAACTGCTCGCACAGCAGCAGCCGGTCTTGCTCGTGACGCGCCGCGACGCTGTTGTCGATTCGATTAATACGAATCATACCCATCTCGGACATACACTGCATGACAATATTCAAGCGACAACTTCATTTGATGCACTTGCTGATTGCGAAGTCATTTATCCAATTGTACCGTCAAAGTTTTTTCGAGAGTCGATGCGATCTCTCTCTACGATTTTGACGCCTAAGCATATTTTAATTCATGGAACAAAAGGATTGGATGTCGATGATAGCGAAGATGAGTTGCCATTGAGCCGCAAGAATATCCACACGATGAGCGAAGTCATC
>JAHDHF010000150.1 GCA_020631455.1 Saprospiraceae bacterium | reverse complement strand
CGGGTCGGGCTATCCGGCACTCTCTCCGAGTTCCTTTCAGTCACTCGGAGTTCAATCAACGCCTTCTATCCCTCAGCCGAGCTACTCGGACAAGCGCTGCGAAGTGGTGAGGCGCAGCCGAAGACTCAGCTCTGCTGAGGCCGAGCGAACAGCGAGCCACGAAGCATAGCGACCGAGCCGCAGGCGCGGATGGCCCCTAAAAAGTTCAATTATAAATTAAAAGATCTCGAAGCGACTCCCATTGATCACAGCTTTGACTGTGCCAATCATTTCAACACCAAAAAAAGGAGAATTGGTAGAGATTGATTGGTTGTTTTCCTTAGTCAAGGTCGTAGAAGCATCGAGGTCAATGAGTGTGTACGAAGCTGCTTCACCTTCTTTGAACTTAATGCTAGGCAGATCGAGCATCTCGCGTGGAGCTGTCGAGCAAGAGCGGACGAGCGCATCAAGCGAAAGCTGACCAAAAGTTAAGGCAGTCGAGATCGCCGTTTGGAGTCCGAGTGCGCCAAAGTCAGCGTAGGGAAATTCGACACGCTTCTCGTCGAGATGCAGTGGCCGATGTCCAGACATAAGGCTATCAAGCGTCCCATCTTCGAGTGCAGCTGCGAGCGCGAGACGATCAGTTTCGCTTCTGAGCGGCGGATTGACTTTATAGTTACTGTCAAAAGTCGCAAGCGATTCATCTGTAAAGGCGAGATTAATCGCCTGACAGGAAGCTGTTATGTCAAGACCGTCTTTTTTTGCTTGTCTGATGAGATCAACACCATCTGAAGTAGAAATATCACAGAGATGCAAGCGGCCACCAGCGTAGCGCAATACATCAAGTGCTTGCTTGATATTCATGGATTCAGCGATGCTTGGCATGCCGCGGAGACCGAGCATCGTGCTTTGCAAGCCTTCGTGCATCTGTCCGTCGTGGATGAGATTTTGAGCTGTGACAGATTGGATGACAAGGCGATTTGTGGTTTGAGCATATTGCAAGGCACGCATCAAAAATCCTGCATCCGTGATCGGCTTAATGCCATCGCTAAATGCAAAAGCTCCAACATCAGCCAGCTCGTGCATATCGCTTAGGTCTTTGCCCTTGAGATCAGCAGAAGCTGCTGCGATAGGCAAAATACCCGTAACTCGTTCACAATCGCGTGCAAGAGAACGCACATCTGCTGCGTATTGGATGATCGGATTCGAATTTGGGAACGGCGCGATGGCGACATAACCTCCTGCTGCTGCTGCACGACTCGCAGATTCGATGGTTTCGCGATGCTCAAATCCTGGCTCTCCGATTAGCGTACCAATATCGACAAATCCGGGCAGCAAAACGGCTCCTTCACAATCGATAATCGTGCAACCTCTTGGCGCTGATCCTTGAAAAGATGTTGATTCGAGAATCCCATTTTTTATGAAGACATCAGTTTTTTTTCGGCGCGAAATTGACGCTAAACCTTGACGGTAAATTCGAACATTCTTAAGGAGAATTGCTGACACGCTGCTAGGGTTTGGGCAAATGTACAGCGATCATTCTGCTTGTACAGACTTATGTTTTCCAGAAGCGTAGCAAAAGCACTTCGATCAAGAGAAAGATCAATGCGCCGATCAAACACCATTTCCAGAGAACGATGCCGCGGCTACGCTCGCGCACGAGTTCGCCGAGATCAGTGTCTGCTGCTACATCGAGTATCGTGTACTGATCTTGGTAGCGCGAAGTCAACTCGTCTTGCGAATAAGCAGCGAGATTTGATTCGATCCGATCATCGTTAAACGCAAGTTTTTCAAGCGTTGAATCTTGCTGCAAAAAGACATCATAAAAGCCAGCGGCTTGGATGGATTCACCCATTGTCAAGATGACGCGAGGTCCAATTGCTTTTTGCTGGGGAATAAATTCATCAGCCTTGCCTTTCATTTTGTAGACAGATTCGCCGCCACGAGTTCGGTTCTCGATTTCGATGATATCGCTTTGTCCGATAGTATAGGCGATCGGGCGAGCACGCATTCCAGCAAGCGCCATCTTATAAATCATCGGAATAAAAACATCTGCTGAGCGCGATAGGCCACTCATCTTTGAATTAAGTGGAGCAGAGCAGACATACACGCTCCCTGAACCGAGCGAATATTTAGCTAAAAACGGTGAGCCATCACGATATCGCATCAAAATATCCGAAGCGCGATTTCGGACTATTGAATAATGTCCGCTCGACGTTGGTAATTTTAAATTCGCTCGCGAATTAATATATACATCGCTAAAAATGAATTCTTCAGTATTAAGACGACCGACTTCTTTGTCTTCGACTAGCCAAGCATTGAGCTTATTTGCATTCATACTTTCGAGAAAAGAATTATAGGATGTCAGAGGCGCATTTGCAGCAGGAAAGACAATGACATTTCCACCTGCTTGGACGTATTGTTTGAGTTCAGATGCAAGACCAGAGGAAATTTGCGGAATATCATTCAGTACGATGAGCTGCTGATCTTTAAATGCGGAATAATTAATTTTTCCAGCTGCCGTATTGGTCAATTGAAAATACGCATCGCCTTCAAATGCAGCTGTCAAATACCGATCAGGCAAGCCGCCATTGATGGACATGATCGAAATACGCTCTGCAACATAAAAACTGAAATTGTACGTGTCATCAAAGGTCACCGGATAATCTGTCAAGGTCAATGTTGCTTCATACCATCCAGGCTTGACGAGCGAAACATTGACAGTATCGTAAACTGTTCCGCTGGCAGGTATTTCGATATTTCCGACAGGTCGCACTTGACCATTCAGTCGGAGCGTGAGCGGCGACTCATCACTTGGCGATTCACCATAATTCCGCATTCTCACAATCAAGCGGTTTGCTTGGTTGAGCATTTGGACTGGAGCTTCAAACCAAGCACTGTCGATCAAGATATTTTTCGATTGCGCTGATACTAGTGGAATCAAATACTGCTTGAGTATCGAATCTGGCTGCTCATCAAGCGTTGTGATTGATTTCTGAAAATCACTCACGAAGTATGAAGCGTGATTGCTTGCCTTTGCAGTATTAAATGCACGCTTTTGTCTCGCTTGGACTTTATCGAGTGGTTTGACTTTTGGACTGATCTCGATTTCATTGATGAGTTCGAGTGCTTCTTCTTGACCGATCAGGCGTTGCTGTCTGCCAGTCACGTCATGCGTGATGATCTGAAACTCATCTTCGACATCATAGCCCTGCACAATTTCGCGAGCACGGCGTTTTCCTTCTTCGAGTAGTGGCACGCCCTGACTCAAAGCAGCCATACTATATGAATTGTCTACAAAGACACTGACTGCTCGTTTTCCTTCTTCGCGTTCGCCATCACCGACAGGAATAAATGGCTGCGCAAAAGCCAACACAAGCAAAGCTACAATCAGCAAGCGACTCAATAAGACAAGGAGATGCTTCAAGCGTGAGCGGCTGCTCGTCTCATCTTTGACTTCCTTCAAAAAGCGCACATTCGTAAAGAAGACCTTCTTGTAGCGCCGAAAATGAAAGAGATGAATGATGATCGGAATCAACAAAGCCAATAAGGCCCACAGGAATCCTGGATAGAGAAATTGCATCAGAAATATAGACAAGCTCAGCATTGAGCGGTCACAAAAATAGACAGCTTCTGCACACAAGTAACTTTCTTGACGCTTTCTTCACATTTTCGCTGCTACCTTTGTACTTCAATCTTACAATTATGTACAAGTATCTCTTTATTCTGAGCGTCACATTTGCGCTCGCAGCATGTTCAGGTTCAGCTCCTGAAGCAGATTCAGACAATTCAGCTACAGTCGCAGCACACGATGATCATGCAGGTCATGATCACAGCCACGATCATCACGGACATGATCATAGCCACGACCATAGTCATGATCATCACGGACACGATCATGGTGCAGCCAAAGCAGTATTCACCAAGCAAGTCGTAGAAGCGTCATGCGGACAATGCAAGTTTGGTATGGACGGCAAAAAAGGCTGTGACCTCGCAGTTCGTATTGATGGCAAAGGCTATTTTGTAGATGGCACAGCGATCGATGATCATGGTGATGCACACGGCCCACACGGCTTCTGCAGCGTCATCCGCAAAGCTGAAGTATCTGGTGAGATCAAAGACGGCAAGTTTATGGCGTCTGCATTTGATTTGATCCCAGTCGAAGAGAAATAGCATTTTCTTTTTGTAGTAGCTCATTATTCGAGTGATAATGGGCCATCAGCAGCCACGATTCTCCTAGGAGAATCGTGGCTGCTGTCGCTATGCTTCGTGGCTCGCTGTTCGCTCGGCTGCTCATTGCATTCGCATCTGGCTGTCCTCCTGAGAAGTCGGGACGCCACCACTTCGCAGCGCTTGTCCTTGGTTTTTGTCATGCCGCACTCTGTTGCGGCATCTTCTTGAGGTAGAACTAAGCACATTGCAGCGTTTTGCAAAACTTTATTTCAAGCAAGGAATGCACTGAAAAAAGAAATATGCGTTGAATAAAGCACTTAATCCATGCAAAAGTTGCATGGATTAAATTTTTTGCAAATCATATAGATGCCAGCTAAGGCATTGCAAAACGTTAGCTTACTAAATTATCTTGCGACACCGCACTCCGCGATATTCAGGATCTCATCCAAAAAGGCATTCTCACAAAAGATGAAGCTGGCGGTAGAAGTTCGAGTTATTTATTGAACTAATTAAAGATGGGATTTGGGTTTAATTTTTTGCTGATTCTCATAGTATTTCCATTGACAGTAATCTTAGCAGTTCTTTGGCTGATTACTCAAAAGGCTGAATTTGGAAAGTTGCTCGCTGGAATGTGGGGTTTGCTTTTCCTTTTTTGTTTTGTTGTTGGAGGAATTAATTATTTGAATTCAAAAAAGAAATTGGAAAAGCATCATTATTACGGTGATTATATTATTGATCGAAATTATTTCAAAGGGGAACAAGCTGACTGGCAATACAATTCATTCAGATTTTCGATAAGCCGAGAGGATTCAATTTATTTTCATATTACCGAAGGAGAAAGAATTATTCAAACGATTACAGGGGCGATAACAACTGTAGAACCATATAACTCCCATCGTCTGAAAATCCGAATGAATGAGCCAGGGCATCACATACTATCATCTAATCCGACGACATACAGGCAGCCGTGGAGTTTTTATCTCGTATTTTATTCGCCTCGATTTAATAATATGTTTTTTACTAAGGGTAAGTGGAAGCCCATTAATTGATTCCTTGGCTGAGGGATAGTAGGCAGTGCGT
>JAHDHF010000015.1:28361-30542 GCA_020631455.1 Saprospiraceae bacterium | reverse complement strand
ACGCTACCAGGCGCTTGCCCGATGATCGCTATTCGACTTCTTGTACTTGCTGATAATACAGGATTGACTCCGTGCTCCAAGTGTTGGCTGCATTCTTGACAAGATCGTATTTGCTGTAGGAGTTTCTGCATGAGTCAAGCCAAAGTACAAGTTTCTATTCGGACAAGCGCTGCGAAGTGGTGGCTGAATAAAATGAAGCCAGACGCGACGAAGGAGCGGCCGAGCGAACAGCGAGCCACGAAGCATAGCGACCGCGACGAACGTGTGAGGAGCGGATGGCCCAAAAGAATGCTACAAAATGCGTTCATTCATCACGAGAATGTTTGATCTCTCGCATGGCTCCGATTATCTCTAAAATAGCACGAACCTTTCGACGGGTTTGAGCCTTATATTTGCAGCCCGTTTTACGGTATTCAGAATTTGTCTAAACAAGTGACTATGGACACGCGCCGCGTCTATCTCGATAATAATGCAACCACTCCGACTGATCCGCGAGTGGTTGAAACAATGATTCCGTTTTTTCACAGTATGCCCGGCAATGCCGCGAGCCGCAATCATCCATTTGGGTGGGAGGCTGAAGGCGCTGTCGAAACTGCTCGTGAGCAAATCGCTGATCTCATCAATGTCGATCCACGTGAAATCATATTCACGTCTGGTGCTACTGAGTCAGATAATCTTGCGATCAAAGGCGCTTTTGAGATGTACGCTCGCAAAGGCAATCACATCATCACGGTCAAAACTGAACACAAAGCGGTACTTGATGCTTGCAACAAAGTCGAGAAGCTCGGCGGTCAAGTCACATACTTGGATGTGCAAGCTGACGGTCGCGTGAGCGTAGAAGACATCAAAGCTGCGATCACTGACAAGACGATCATGATCTGCGTCATGTGGGCAAACAACGAAACTGGAACAATCCAGCCGATCGAAGAAATTGGTGCGCTTTGCCGCGAGAAGGGAATTCTCTTCATGTGTGATGCGACGCAGGCAGTCGGTAAAATTCCAGTCGATCCAAAGAAGATTGGTATTCACTTGATGGCGTTCACGAGCCACAAGATGTACGGACCAAAAGGCGTCGGCGCACTTTTCGTCAACCGCAAAAATCCGCGTGTCAAAGTGACTGCGCAGATGGATGGCGGAGGACATGAGCGCGGTATGCGCTCAGGCACACTCAACGTCCCTGGTATCGTCGGCTTTGGTAAGGCTGCTGCGCTCGCCAAAGAAGAAATGATCGAAGAAGCAAAGCGCCTCAGCGAATTGCGTGATTATCTAGAAGCTTCACTTTGCGAAAAACTCGAAGAGTGCTACGTCAATGGTAGCGTCGAGCATCGCATGCCGCATGTTGCGAATATCTCATTCAAGCATGTCGAAGGAGAAGGCTTGATGATGACATTCAATCAAAACATTGCTTTGAGCTCTGGCTCTGCTTGTACTTCTGCGAGCTTGGAGCCAAGTTATGTCTTGATCGCGATGGGATTAGGTGATGATCTTGCGCATAGTTCGCTTCGTTTCTCGCTTGGCCGCTTCTCGACAAAAGAGGACGTCGACTACACGATTGAGAAAATCGCAAATGGTGTCAATCACATGCGTTCGCTCAGCCCGATCTGGGAAATGTATAAAGAAGGTATCGACCTCGATGCAGTCGAGTGGTCAGCACATTAATTCACTTCAGGAACACTGGCAGCACTTGCTGCGTTACAAACATACAATTACGATAAATCGATCATCATGGCATATTCAGATAAAGTACTTGATCATTTCCAAAATCCTCGCAATGTCGGAACACTCGACAAAGACGCAAGTAATGTCGGAACAGGACTCGTCGGCGCACCAGAGTGCGGTGATGTCATGCGTCTTCAGATCGACGTCGACCAAGAGTCAGGCGTGATCCGCGATGCGAAGTTCAAGACATTTGGTTGCGGTTCAGCGATCGCGAGTTCGTCATTGGCTACTGAGTGGCTCAAAGGCAAAACGATCGACGAAGCTGCTTCTATCGACAATATGGACATCGTCGAAGAGCTTGCATTGCCGCCAGTAAAAATCCACTGCAGTGTACTCGCCGAAGACGCGATCAAAAGCGCGATCAATGACTATCGTCAAAAAAATGGCCTGCCAGTAGAAGAAACTGCTGCAGCTCACTAAGCAATAGACTACGAAGTCAATGTTATTTGTAGCAGATAGCGC
>JAHDHF010000015.1:0-28261 GCA_020631455.1 Saprospiraceae bacterium | reverse complement strand
ATTTTTCAATTAAAGCACACATGGATCGCGCAGACCCAATGGCTCAAGGTTGTGCTCTTTTTTTGTTGCATTCCGCTCGGGGCATTTCTTGTAAGCGAGCTGCACGAGTTTCAGATCTTTTTAGACACAGACGGAACAGACAATTTCTTCAAGAAAGCAGGCGATCCGCATTCTGGCGTAGCAGGGCTTTTCCATTATGTCCGAGCCGAGATGGTCTTTTTTGGAGCGGCGAGCATTGCCATCACAGCCATGTTTGCACTGCGTATGCTTGTATCGATTTGGACGCTTCGCAATCGCGGTTATGTTTAATTCAAATTGTTGATTAAAATAATGGGCGTCCGCTTCGCGGCGGGCTGTTCAGGGTTTCGTATACTCATCACTTCGCTGCGCTACGTGAGCGCTGAGGCGCCCCTTACCATCCCTACGCCACTCCATTCTTTAAGCCAGAAAACCATAATAAATACAGACCAACCCAAGTAAAATTGTAAGCGGAGTCAACACATTGAGAAACAAGTCAGCTGTAAATAACTTTACAGATTGATTGATCAATCGCGGAGCTGCTAAGAGAAGAATACCTTTGAGTAAAGCCACAGATCCAAGAGCAAAAAGTAATATATCAGCAAGAGTATCAAATGACGGACTGTATAATAAAAAGCAGCCAAAAACGATTGCAATAAAACTTCCTAAGAAAGCAAATCCTGCACTTGACATCGTCTCCTGAAAAGCAGATTTATAATACTCGCGATTCAGTAATAGTCCAACGCCAAAAGACAAGTAAATGACACCCATTATTTGCGCAACAAGAATTGAGGTTTCCATAATTACAAGATATTGCATAAATGAATGTACTGCTTGATAAGCTATTTTAATTCTGAAATAAAATATCAATCGGCTGCACAGTCGAGTGTTGTTGACTTGGCACAATAATCAACTTGCTCGCAGAAGTTTTATCACCTCTTGAGATAAATCCATCTTTATTTTTATCTGCGACTACCGTTACATAATATTCGCCAGGATGCAAGTAGTGAAATGTAAATTCTGAAGTCTTTGCTTTTAAATTAGGAAAAGCAACAACAGAATTAAAAGCAGCTTCAGAAACATATCCATACTCGAGCTTGATACTGCCGTCTTGATTTGTAAGTGGCTTTTTTGATAAATAAATAATGAGATCGTGATTTTTAATTTTCTCTTTTTGTTGAATAGAAATTGATAGACTCGCGAGATGCGGCATGTCATCAATCGTTATTGGATCATTTGCGAGTTTGCCAAGTTCGAGTAGAGTTTTATTAGGCCTTTGATTCATATAGCTTGCTGAAGTAACGACAGGATATTCGCTGCCCCAATTTGGTTGAGGCATACCTTCAGAAAAATCAAATTCTACTTGAATACTCGGATACTTTAATTCTTTGGCAACTTGATTAGATATTTCAGTTTGGCGTTTTGATGCTTTAAACCGTTGATGAACTGTTGGCTTGCCTCGGCTGCCAAATCTGCTTGTGTAAGAATTAAATTCAAGCGTATTATTTGAAAAGACGATATCGATCCACATGATCTTTTTGCCGCCGTACGCATCTACAAATCTGTACGATTGTTTATCTCTTCTATTGTCATATTCTTCTAGCACAAAATAACTCGTGCGGTAAATACCATTCAGTATTCCGCCATTGCGCACCATAATTGTTTTCGTCCCTTTGTAATCAGCTACAAAAAAAGAGGTGAATATATTTCCCATTGTACCGCCTTCATAGATGGCGTGTACATGTGATGCAGAAATTGGCCTAAAATCATAAGCAAACCACGGCAGCTGTTGACCAAGTATTTCTATTTCTCCAATCCAGTGTCCATGTATTTGCTCAAAAAAATCAAATATCTCTAGATCTACTTCTACTGGATTTATTTGAGGAGGAATAAACGTGTATTCTGCTTGTTCGTTTTTTGTATAGTCTTTTCTTCCCATTTTAAAATCATTTGCAGCCCATGCGTCAATAATATCTCGTTCTTGTTTGGAGATGAGCCCACTGGGTGGCATTGGATCATTTGCGTCATTGACACGATGAATTAAATTACTTTTTTCTGCTAGAAAACGGACGTCGACATAGGTCGTCAATGGAATATCTTCTGCTGGATTGACTTCCGAGTGGCAAGTCAAGCAATGATTATCAATAATGGGCTTTACATGGCTGTAATACGTTATACCTTTTTCTGCCTTAAGTTGCGCATATACATTTTGATTTAAGCAAATGCATAAGAATATAAAAAATGTCAATTGAGTGAGTCGAGTATTCATAGTTGAACTTGGATGGACATAACGCTTACACCATTAAAAATAGTACGCAGCTCTCGGACAAGCGCTGCGAAGTGGTGGCCCAGCCAGATGCGAGCGTAGCGAAGCAGCCGAGCGAATAGCGAGCCACGGAGCATAGCGACAGCAGCCTCATTTTTCTATTGAAAAATGAGGCTGCTGATGGCCCATGATTAATTAAAAATTATTAGACCTTAAAGAAAAATAAATACACAAATGCGCCTGCGAGATAACCCGCAAAAGCAAGTGGCGCAAATTTCTTGAGATACCAAATAAAGTCAATGCGCTCCATCCCCATTGCGGCCACTCCTGCTGCCGAACCAATAATGAGCATCGAACCACCTGTACCTGCGCAGTAAGCAATGAAGTGCCATAGGTTTGAGTCTGTCGCTTCTGAGTACATACCCATCGTCGCTGCGACAAGCGGTACATTGTCAATTAATGCAGAGGCTACTCCTAAAATCATCACAACGACGTCGCGACCAAAAATGCCTACTGCCATCTCAGTATTTGGAATCGCATTGTCAAGCCAAACTGCGACGCTTTTGAGCGCACCAATTGACTCAAGAGCTGTCACCGCAAGTAGAATACCGAGGAAGAAAAGTATACTCGGCATTTCGATTTTTTGGAGTGCTCGATGGGCAGAAAATTGATGCCGAATTTCTGCTGGACGCTTTGAATGAATCATTTCGCTGACAAGCCAAACAATACCTAGACCGAGCATCATACCAACGTAGGGCGGCAAATGTGTAATCGATTTAAATATCGGAACAAAGACAAGTGCTGCTACACCGATGCCGAGCATACGACGGCTACCGAGTACGAGCTCTTGGTCCTTTGCTTTTTCTCGATCGATCTCAGGCGCTTGAATTTGCTTGCCACGTTGAGTAAATGACATAATAATTAACGGAACGATCATACAAACGAGTGACGGAATAAAGAGCTTTGTGATAAGCGCTCCTGTGGTGACTCGTTCTCCGATCCAGAGCATTGTTGTCGTGACATCGCCTATTGGACTCCACGCTCCACCAGCATTGGCTGCAATCACAGCAAACGAAACAAAGACAAGACGTTGATTGCGCTCAGGCACAAGTCGTCTAAGCAAGGAAACCAAAACAATTGTAGCAGCAAGGTTGTCGAGTGTCGCACTCAAGAAGAACGCAAGGAAACCAATGACCCAAAGCAATTTGACTGTTGATGTCGTCTTGATGCGATTGGTGATGACTGAAAAACCCTTGTGAATATCAATCAGCTCAACAATCGTCATCGCCCCAAGGAGGAACAAAAGAATTTCGGCAATCTTGCCGATGTGATGCAGCAAGACATCATCTAGCGAGTGCAATTCTGCTACATAAGGAGCTGACTCAAGGAGCAAGTCGCTTTGGCCAGGCACACCGGCTACAGCTTTACCGACTTCCATGACGGCGTTGAGTTCGCCATGTACGTGGATATGTCCAAGCGAAACAAACGCCCAACATAATGCTCCCATGATGAGTGCAGGAACGGTTTTATCAAGACGGAGAGGATGTTCAAATACAATGGCAGCGTAACCAATGATGAACGTCGCAACAACAGCAGCAAACATAGATGTGTGGTAAAATGATTGAGCTGAAAGCCCAAAAAAGTCTGCAAATTTAATAATTAGATTTGCAACGCAATGGGTATCAAATCACTTCTTGTCAAGCCAATAGCAAAAGTGCTCGAATCATCTGTCAGAACCATGACAAAGAACGCGGTTTTAGACCAAGAAAAAATCTTGCAAATCCTTCTGGCAAAAGGTTCACAAACAGCCTTCGGAAAAGACCATCGCCTAGCAGAAGTCAAGGATTACGAATCCTACAAATCAGCTGTTCCAATTTACGGATATGAGCCACTTCGACCGTATGTTGATCGGATTATAAAGGGTGAACAAGACGTTCTCTGGCCTGGACGGCCGCTCTATTTTGCCAAGACAAGCGGTACAACATCAGGTGTCAAATATATCCCGATCACCAAGGAAAGCGTGCCAAGTCATTTCGGTACAGCGCGAAATGCGCTCTTTAACTACATCGCTCGCACAGGCGATTCAGCTTTCATGGATGGTAAGCTCATGTTTTTGAGCGGCAGCCCGACATTGACAGAAAAAGGCGGTATTCACACAGGTCGCTTAAGCGGCATCTCCAATCATTTAATTCCTGCTTGGCTCAAGGGCAGTCAATTGCCGAGCTACAAGACAAATTGCATCGAAGACTGGGAAACAAAACTCGATGCAATCATAGACGAAACAATTGGAGCCGACCTTCGACTCATCAGTGGCATTCCGCCATGGGTGCAGATGTTCTATGAGCGATTGCTTGAGCGTACAGGCAAACAAACAGTCAAGGAGGTCTTTCCGAATTTATCCATGTTTGTTTATGGCGGCGTCAACTTTGAGCCTTACCGCGCTCGTCTCGAATCACTTGTAGGCAAGCGGCTTCCAAGTGTCGAAACGTATCCTGCCTCCGAAGGCTTTATTGCATTTCAAGATCAGCAAGACAATACTGCTCTACTTCTCAACACAAATGCAGGCATCTACTACGAATTTGTTCCTGCTGACAAATATTTTGATGAAAATCAACCAAGACTAAACCTCA
Source organism: Saprospiraceae bacterium (assembly GCA_020631455.1). Taxonomy (GTDB): domain Bacteria; phylum Bacteroidota; class Bacteroidia; order Chitinophagales; family Saprospiraceae; genus JAHDHF01. The sequence continues at coordinate 23,347 of JAHDHF010000015.1, read as the reverse complement.
GTCAAGTCGAGACCGGAGTCGATTACGCAGTTATTTTGAATACGACAGCAGGACTCTGGGGCTACGACCTCGGAGACACAGTTCGCTTCGTGAGTCTTGATCCGTATCGTTTGCTTGTCAGTGGTCGCATCAAGCATTACATATCAGCATTTGGAGAGCATGTCATTGGCAAAGAAGTTGAAGAAGCACTTCTTCAAGCAGCCAAAGAGCATGGAGGCAGCATCAACGAATGCACTGTCGCGCCGCAAGTCAATCCAACAGATGCAGATACTCCATACCACGAATGGTTTATCGCCTGCACAAAACCGCCGAATGATCTTCAAGCATTTGCACAAACACTCGATCAGGCGATGATCGAGCAAAATATCTACTACGCAGATCTCCGCGAAGGGAATATTCTCAAGCGCTGCGTGTTGCGGATCGTGCAGCCAGATGCATTCAGAAAATACATGGAGACACAAGGCAAACTCGGCGGCCAAAATAAAGTCCCGCGCTTGTCCAATGATCGCAAAATAGCCGACGCACTGCAAGACTATATCATCAATTCTGCGATTTAGATGAACGAAGACCACAAAGAAAATCAAGCGATAAATGCGACGATCAACTGGCTTAAAGATGTCGTCATCGGGCTTGGTTTGTGTCCATTTGCGGCGCGGCCACTCAAAGAAGAGAAAATCAGATTTATCTGCTGCGAAGAAGAGCACCCAAAATTCATCTTGCAGCAGCTCGATTATGAGCTAGACTATCTCGAGCGCCATCCAAAAGAGATCGAAACGACCGTGTTTATTCTGACGGAAGCTCTTGTAGACTTCCAAGAGTATCTCGATATGCTCATGCTCGCAGAGCAGATACTTGTCCAGAAAAAACTCGAAGGCATTTTTCAGATTGCAAGCTTTCATCCCGACTATCAATTTGGCGGCGAGGCGGCTGATGATGTCAGCCACTACACCAATCGCTCGCCGTATCCCATTTTTCATCTTCTCCGCGAAGACAGCCTCACGGTAGCCATCGATTCGCATCCAGATACAGCGCAAATTCCTGAGCGAAATATCGCCTTGCTCCAAGAAATGGGCATTCAAAAAATCAAGCAACTGTGGTCAGCATTTGATCGTCAATAGAATAACTTGGGGCGTCCGCTCCTTCACATTCGTTCAGTTGCGGCGGGCTGATTCAGGGTTTCGCTATTCGCTCATCACTCACATTCGTTCGTGAGCGCGTACGCGCCCCTTACCATCCCTACGCCATCTCAGAGTGTGAGCAGTTCCACGCCAAAACACACAAAACAATTATGAGTAGTGCTATCTTGTCGCCCGATGCAGCAAAGAATTCTTCTACTCGTCATTTTCATTCTTGGGCTTGGTCTCGCTTGGCTTTATTCAAGTGCTTATCAGGTCAAGCCCGCGGCTGATCCTGAGCCCGAAGCCTTAGATCCAGTCGTCATGCGTCTAGATGAGGAGCACAAAGCACTCGCAGATTCTGTCGTGCGACCTAAGCGCGTGATCTTGATGATCGGCGACGGCATGGGTTTGAGTCAAATTTCAGCAGGAATGTATCGCAGCGCAATGCCGCTTGTCCTTGAGCATCTTGTGCATATCGGCTTAGTCAAAGTACATTCGACATCCTTGATTACAGATAGCGCGGCAGCAGCGACGGCGATGGCGAGTGGCGTCAAAACCCGAAACGGCCGTATCGGCATGGACACAGCCAAAACGCCACTCAAAACACTCGTCGACTATGCCGAAGATGCAGGTTTGAGTACAGGGATTGTCTCGAGCAGTAGCGTCACACACGCGACGCCAGCCTGCTTCTACGGACATCAGCCGAACCGCAAAGACGTCAATCGCTTGCTCGCCAAACAATTTGAAACAAGCGGCGTCGATGTCTTGATGGGCGGCGGCTACAAGTACTTCATAGGCAAAGGACAGCAAGTCAATCTACTCAAAGATCTTGAAGAAGCTGGCTATTCCATAACACGAACCATAGACGAAGCCGAAGTCATCGAAAACGACAAACTCATTTGTTTAATCGCAGATCAACATCCAAAAGATTTTCGGGTGCGTGGCGACTTCTTACCTCGTGCGACTAAGAGAGCCATCACAGCCCTCAGTGAAAATGAGCGAGGCTCATTTTTGATGATCGAAGGCGCGCAGATCGACTGGGGCGGCCATGGCAATGATGGCGAGATGATCGTCAATGAGATGATCGATTTTGATGCAGCGATCGAAGAAGCTATTGATGCTGCTCTACAAGATGGTGAGACGCTCGTACTCGTCACTGCTGATCATGAGTGCGGCGGCTATGCAACGACTGGCGGCACACTCGATGGCAAAGAATTAGATCATGGCTTTACAGGTACGTATCACACGGCTTCGCTCGTACCGATTTTTGCGTATGGTCCTGGTGCAGAGCTTTTTGGTGGCGTCATCGACAATACCGATATTTTTAAGCGAATTGTGTATTTGATGGGTTGGGATGAAAACGTATCCCTCTAAGCTGCTACTCTTTGGAGAGTATACAGTACTCTCAGGATCATCTGCTCTAGCAGTGCCGCTAGCGCGTTATGCAGCGTCGTGGCGGTGGAGTGAGCGGCCAGTAGACAAAGAAAATGGCCTCCGAAAATTGCTTCATTTTATTAAGCATCAATCGCAGCTCAACCAAATAATCTTGACAGGAGACTTTGAAAATGATCTAGAGAGAGGATTATATCTCCACTCGACAATACCAAGCGGTTACGGACTTGGTAGCTCGGGGGCAGTTTGTGCTGCAGTTCTTGACCGTTATACTGATGGTCTTTCTATTAAAAATTATTCGCTTGGCGGCATTCATTTGTTATTAAAACAGATGGAAGAATGTTTTCATGGATCGAGCAGTGGAATTGATCCGCTTGTATCATTTTTTCAATCGTCTTTTTTATTAAAAAAAGAACGAGTCGACCATCATAAATTCCAGTTTAAATCAGAAGGAACTATTCATGTCTACATCGTAGACTCTAAACACAATCGTGTAGCAGCTCCAATCATCTCTCATTATAAAACACAAATACAAAATGGCGAATTCAGGAAACAGGTAGAAGGAGAACTTGTACCTGCTGTCGAGTTTTGTATTCAACACATTTTAAAGGCGGAAAAGGATGTGTGGTGGAAAAACCTCCAACTGTTGTCTGAGCAGCAACTCCTTTTGATGAAGCCAATGATCCATGAATCTGTGCTTGATCTCTGGCATACATGTCTCCTGCATGGTGACACTGCAATGAAGCTTTGCGGAGCTGGCGGCGGCGGCTTTTATTTATTATTTACGAAGAAGCGACAAATCGATTTTATCAAGGGTGACAAGCGGATTCATTATATCGGATCGATTTAAACATCCGTTTTGGACAAGCGCTGCGGAGTGGTGGCGCTGCCAGACGCCGCTAGGCGGCCGAGCGAACAGCGAGCCACGCAGCATAGCGACCGCGCCGTAGGCGCGGATGGCCCCACATTAAGTTTATTTTTTCTTGTTTTTTCCTTCGTCCATAGAAACAATAATCGCCATGCACATAAAAAATAATGCTCCATTTTTATCCATCTCGATAATATCATTTAATAGATGAAATGTATCAACGACGATGAGGCTGAGCACGGCCGCCATAATAAATCCTTTGCGACGCCAATCTCGTGTACGATGATAGGCAAGCTGACCTCGCACGAGTGCATAAAAAATCAATGCAAGGTACAAGAGCAAACCGATCAAACCTTGCTCAGCGAGCATGAGTAAATAATAATTGTGAATGCCGCTATTTAACTCATTGCGGCTCACATAGGTTTTAAAACTTGTGACTGTATATTTTCGATATTGATTGACAAAATTGCCAGGACCTACACCTGTCGCGATATGTTCAGGAATCAGATGTCGAGCTGCTACCCATCGATAGACGCGCTCCATTGTGCTGACATCTTTTCCTTGCATCGTCGCACTCATCAGATCATTGACATTGGAGTGCGAAATTGTTTTTTCGTACTTGGGATTATACTTGAGATAAGTATTGTCAGCTACTAGGGAGAATAAAATAAAACAAACCAGCAAAGTGCCTGCTGCAAGTGTCGGTACGACGAGTTTAAATCGGACTATGAAATATGCGCCGATAGAAATAAAAACAGCTCCCCATGCAGCACGCGTATAACTAAAATACACACCAGCTAACATCACTGCGATAATTCCGAATAGAATAATCCATTTGCTTGAGAATCGCTCGTATTGCAATGCTGCAAAAAAAACAAAGGGCAAGAATGCGGTCAGCAAAGCGCCATACTGGACGTGATTGACGAAGAACGGCTTCATGCTATCATGCTGTACTGAAAATGCGAATCCGCCAAGACTGTGTTTAAAGATTGAGACACAAATGGCCAGTGTAAGCGGCAGTGCGATGCACCACACTATGCGTCGGATATCTTTAGGGCTTTTAATCAGCAAATTCGCAAGCAAATAAAATGGTACGATGTACCAAATCTTTGCTGCAAGCCATTTGACAGAGACAAATAGATCTGTAGAGTGCAAAGTTGTAAACGCAATCCACGTCAGATGCAAGCCAAGTAAAATGGTCATGGGATCGCGAAAAATCGATCCATCGATACGCTTTGGACTCAGCAATGCGTACATGATATAGACGCCTGTCAGGGCAAGCATGAGCGGATCGGTAGGGAGATCCATACCAAAGCTACCAAAGTAAAAATCCATACTCAATGGCAGCATCGCGCAGAGTAACCAAAAGATTTTCTTGAAATCAACGACTAACTGAATCACAAATAACAAGGCCGCAGGGAGCAAAGCGATGATCCACTCGTCGAGTGTCATCGCCGTCAGCAATGCAAGAATACACATCCCTGCAAAGCCCCAAAACAATTTTTGCTCTGGGAGTTTATCGCTCGCCGCGAGCGATGGCTCTCCAGTCGATATGCTTGACATTCTCGTAGATCAATAAAGCTGCTATACAAAATACAAAGGCGAGAAACGTCACACCAAGGACAAGGATCGAGCGCTTGGGACGCGACTTTTCGACGGGCACTTCTGGAGCTTGGACAATACGCAGCGATGTCTCATTAGAGCTTGAAGTCGCCAGTGTTTGGTCATAGATCGCACGCGACTCTGCAAGACTCTCACTCAAAAATGCAACTCGACGGTCGAGGTTTTTCACTTCATTCGCTCCTTTGTTGAAGCGATTGATATTAAACTGACTTGTACTCGTAGGTGAAGTCATATTATCAAGCTTTGACTTGAGTGAAGCCACGATCACTGTATACTTACGGATACTATCACGTGGTTGATAGCTGCCCGTCGTAAATGTCTCAAGGCGTGCTGTACTCTCAGCAAGAGCAGACTCAGTGCTCGTGACTTGCATGGCGAGTGCTTCGCTTTGAGCATCGACATCGTAGATGCTATATCGTCTCCTTACACTTGACAAGCTATCCGATATTGCGACGAGCATTTTTTCTTTTTCTTCGATGTCCTTACCGAGCATCGAGATAATCTTAAGCTGCTCACCATTGATGAGCGATTTGTTTTGAGCGTCAATCGTATTGACAACTCCAGTCAGCACGCGAGCAGCCAGCTCTCGATCAGTATCTTCAAAACCAAGCTCCACAGCACCAAACTCAGATCGCTTGACTGAGTAGCGACTAAAAAACTTCTTCATCACCTTCGCTTGCGATTTGTAGCCGCCATCAGGATTGATGTCATAATGCTCATACAGACCAAATGAGTCGATGACCGTATTCGCAAGCGCACTGCTCTCCGCTATCGCTAGCAGTCTGTCGACATCCGCCTCTAGACCAAAAAAGCGCAGCTCTTGATCGCCGTAGATCGCACCACGCTTACCAGAGCTTGGATCAGATGGAAAAACAACAGATGTGCTTTGATAAAAATTGGGCATCAATAAAGAGATGATGCATGCCAGCACAAATGTGATGATGCAGACCAAAGCAATCTTCTTCCACCAGCGCATGATGCTGGCCAAAATATCAAGGAGGGATTCTTCGCGAGGTCGCCGCAAGTGAGTCGGCTCAGGACGTTCAGTCATAAGTGGGATTCAGGCAAGTCGCCATCAGGTGTTCAACGCTGCAAATGTACGGATATTGCCATCCACCTCAAGAATCATACAAAGATGCAACCTCAGGGGCTGCCCTTCGTTCGCTTCGCTCACTTCAGGTCGGGCTATCCGGCAGCTCGCTGTTCGCTCGGCTGCTTCACTGTCGTTCAGCATCTGCTGCGCACTGCCTACTATCCCTCAGCCACATTAGGCTTTCGCTTGTTTATTACCTTTTCTTTTAAACAGCACGAATGCAAGTGTGCCTATCCCAACGAGTAAAAGAATACCTCCTAAAATAGGTCGATAAAAAACCCATGCTATCGCAATAGTGATAAAAGACAACGCGAACGAAACAAGACCAGAGAAAAGCAACAAACCAAAATCCATTAAACCACCTAAAAACGGTAAAACATCAGCTAGAACAACCAGTGGTTTAAAAATGAGTGATAGACCAATGAGCATCATCAGAAAACCTCCTACCCTAAACAGCCAAGTCATTATGGTATTATTAGAGTGAGCCTCTGCAAACATATTTTCAGGTGATTTTACACCTTTTGATATCATTTCGATCGTAGTACCAGATTTTGCCTTGTATGGTTCAAACGTATTTTTTATTCTTTTTGAAATAATACTATACTCTTGATCGGATTTAACCATTTCAAATGAAATTTTTACATCTCCAATCTCTGGAGCAACGTTTGTTCCTTTGCCTAGATAAATTTTAGAAACGAGCGTTTCATTAGAATTAAAACTATCACCATTTTCGTTAATCATTGAAGCACCTTCAAAAGCAGAAATGTCAATAGAATCAATAGAGATAGGCTCAAAATCATCTATAGATGACAACAAAGAACTTGACAAAGTCAGCTCACCAACGGAGGCCGACTTGACGTTTTTCACATAAGCAGAATATGGAAAGCTCGATGGATTTGAGTGATCTTCAGCTAACTTAAAATCACCGCTGTTTACAAGAGAGCTTTCCCATTGCTTGTCATATGTATACTCTTTGACTTTTTCTTTTCCGCCGCCTATTTTCTTCTTTTCTTTGGTTTTGACTTTCTCAACCCATTGATACATAGAGACATTACGCTTCAATTTTAAGGCGCGTTCACTTATAGAAAACTCAGAATCACTTAAAAACTCTTCTGTGGTGACGACTCCAGTGAGATGGACAAGTTTTCCATCATTAGTTTCTGTTAACTCATTAGGATTCATTGAGACCACCTTTGCTGCACCTTCATTCAGACCTCGAGTCGTTTTAATCGCTCGGCCTTCATTCATCCATAAAACAACAAATGACCCTAGAAATAATAAAATTCCTATTAGAACTGTCTTAATTGAGTTGATGATTCTTGAGCCCCAACTTTCTGTTGAGGTTTCTGTAAACGTGTTTTGAATTGCCATAGAGGGGTTTTATTTGGGGTTAAGCCACAAAACTACAATTCAATAAATACTATTTAAAATCGAAATCAACTCATTTTATATCAAATCCACAATATCCTAGACAATATGTTTATTCTAAGTTGAGATTAATTTTTCGCTCATCAATTCCACCTGAGTGATAGGCATATTGTGCAGTTGTCCAAAGGATGCGAGCGAGGTCTTCGCGGGATTTTTCTGAGTCCACCTTATGTCCGCGTTTGTAATTATCCTCATCCGTTTCTGGAGGAAGCCAACCGAGTTTGAGCAATGTATCTTTTTGCTCTTGTGATAACTTCTGACTATCGTCTAAATAATTATCACAAACTGCTTCGCAATACATCTCAAAAGCACCTCTAGGAGCAGCCAACTGTATAAAATAATCGTGATCAAGTTGAAAAATAACAAAATTCCCTTCGCCGCCATCAAAAATCAAGCGCTCTATACAATGCAAAATGAGTTGTTCTTCTCTTGACATGCGCTCTTAATTTTCTATTAAAGATTCTATTAAAAATTAATCAAAATAAATACTTGGACAAGCGCTGCGAAGTGGTGGCAACAGCCAGATGCAAGCGTAGCGCAGCAGCCGAGCGAACAGCGAGCCACGAAGCATAGCGACCTTTCTAATTTTCTAGTGAAGGAGTTCACTAGAAAATTAGAAAGGATGGCCTATTATTCTGAATCGTTTGCGGCGTTCTTTTTTATTCGTTTATGCGCTTTGAATAATTGCGCATTTAATTTTTTGACGACTCGCAATTCAGCATTTTTCAATTTGAATAAACCCGAAAATGAAGTCGATATCAAATACGGCATTGGCTTTGGAACAAATTCGCCATTCGGATCAAGCAAAATAAATCCCTCCTTGGCTTGCTGACTTTTGGTTTGTCCTTCTTTGAATACAAATGCAGCTTCTGGAAAATCAATTTTACGCTCAGACAATTCAGAGTCTTTCAATTCAATACACTTTACAGTAGACTTGATTTCTTTTGCTGCTCTCCAATCAGAATCATATACAAAAATTACATCATCATTAAATGTGTATGCTGCTTGAAACGCTTCGATGATCTTACGATGTTTTACGCCTTGCTGCTCCAACGTTTGAGCAAGCATTCGCTCAAATCCAGCTTTCTTTTGAGCAGCTTTAGGATCAGTCGAGTTTCTGAGATTCGCGATTTGCGCATTGAAATACTTCACCTTGTTTGGCTCGGTATTGAGCAAAACGACCAGCGTTCCATTTTTCAGCTGCTCAATGAGCTGCAAATCGTTTGTTTCACTCTGTGATTGGCCGATTTTTGTCACGGCAAGCAGTAGAGTGAAGAAGAATATTGCCCGTTGCGTTAAGCTGCGGTTAAGACCTGAGCAGAAATGCTCGAAAAGTGGTGATTTGATTGCCTTCATCGAGTAAAAATGTTTGAACTTAGCAGCCCTCTAGATTGAGATACACATATTATGACTGAACAACTTCCTAGCCACGAATCTGTCACACCATCTGAAGAGCAGCGCACAGCCGAAGATATACAAGCACTCAATGAGCGTGTACGCGAGCAGCATGTTTTTGTTGACGCTCTTTTAGAAGAGACTTCAAAAGTGATCGTCGGTCAAAAATATATGCTCGAGCGACTACTCGTTGGCTTGCTGTCTAAAGGTCATGTTTTGCTCGAAGGTCTGCCAGGTCTTGCCAAGACACTCGCCATCAAAACGCTTTCTACTGCAATTGATGCTGATTTTCAACGTATTCAGTTTACGCCAGATTTGCTGCCAGCCGACATTGTCGGTACAATGATCTTCAATCCTGCTACAAGTGACTTCGCTGTCCGCAAAGGGCCAATCTTCGCCAACTTTGTCCTCGCTGATGAGATCAACCGTGCCCCAGCTAAAGTGCAAAGTGCATTGCTCGAAGCCATGCAAGAACGCCAAGTCACGATCGGCGCAGAGTCATTCAAACTCAACGAGCCGTTTCTCGTACTTGCAACTCAAAATCCAATCGAGCAAGAAGGAACATATCCATTGCCTGAAGCACAGACTGACCGCTTCATGCTCAAATGCCGCATCACATATCCCGAGATGATGGACGAGCTGCAAATCATGCGCATGAATGCTACCAACGATGGTTTCAAAAAGATCAAGCCAGTCGTCAAAGCATCACAGATCATCAAAGCGCGCGAAACAGTTCGAGAGATTTACATGGACGAAAGCATCGAAATGTATATCCTCGACATCGTGCAAGCGACTCGTGATCCAAAGAAATATGATCTAGAAGATCTTGTCAATTTGATCAATTACGGCGGCTCGCCACGTGCCAGCATCAATCTTGCGCTTGCTTCAAAAGCGTATGCATTCTTACAAGGGCGCGGACACGTCATCCCTGATGATGTACGTGAGATGTGTTACGATGTAATGCGTCATCGCATCGGCTTAACTTATGAGGCTGAAGCACAAGACATCACACCGACTCAAATCATTGATCGAATCCTCGGAAAAATTGTAGCGCCCTAGGTAGCTCCATGAGTCGTATCAATGACATACTCAAGCGCGTACGCGCTATTGAGATCAAGACGCGCGGACTGACGCGTCAGGTCTTCAGTGGAGATTACAAGAGTACCTTCAAGGGTCGCGGTATGTCATTTAGCGAAGTCCGTGAATACCAATATGGCGACGACATCCGCATGATTGATTGGAATGTCACAGCTCGTAATGGGACGCCATATGTCAAAGTCTTTGAAGAAGATCGCGAACTCATCATCAACGTAATGATTGATGTCACGGCTTCGATGGGATTTGGTACACAGTCGATGCTCAAAGCTGATGCAGCGATCGAGCTTGCTGCTTTGTTTGCTTTGAGTGCGGTCAAGAATAGTGACAACTGCGGCATGATGCTCTTTGGTCAAGAGGTTGAAGAATTTATACCGCCTCGAAAAGGTCGCAAGCATGCTTTGCGTGTCATCCGTGAGCTACTCGATCGGCCAGCAGATACACGCAAAACTAATCTGACACAGCCGTTCAACTTCTTGCATAATGTCATGAAGAAGCGGACGATCACTTTTGTAATCAGTGATTTTATATCGCCGCCAGATTATCTCGAATCGCTCAAAAAAGCTGCTGCAAGGCACGACATCGTTGCTTTGCATCTCTATGACAAACGCGAAGTCGATCTTCCGAATGTTGGCTTCATGAAACTAACTGATGCCGAGCGCGGCAATAGCGTTTGGGTTGACTCAGCTTCCAAGCACGTTCGCGAAGCACACAAAGAAGCTTTCGAAAAGCGACAACACGATACGATGCAGCTTTTTGCACGAGCAGGCTGTGATTACTTGCCTCTTGAGATCGGCTCGAATTACGCTGCTACACTTCGTTCATTTTTCAAACGCAGAGCATTTTGAGGTTCATTTTGCTCATATCATTCCTTTGTGCTGCTTGGAGTCTCCAAGCACAACTCGTTGCTACGGCTACGCCAGATAGCAATCGAATTTTGATCGGCGACCATCTCAATATCCGCTTGGATGCGAGCGTACCGCAAGGTCACAATCTGATCTGGCCAAAGCTCAATGCGCCTTGGGGCAAACTCGAGCTCCTCGAAGCGAGTCCAATCGACACTGTTTCGACAACAGCCGAACTAATGTATTCGCAAGACTTGCTTGTCTCAGCATTTGATAGCGGATTGGTCATTTTGCCTGAGCTACAATTTGTAGCCCGAGATCAGCAAAATCGCCAGCCACTGCAAACGCGTACGCAACGTGTCCCGATCGCTGTCAGCACAATTGCCGTGATCGACACGATGCCGATGGCGCCGATCAAAGAGATTTTGATTGTCGAATCGTCTTGGCGCGATCACATTTGGCTGCTGTTTGGACTTTTGGTTTTTGCAGCGATTGTCGGAATGTTTCTATTCTGGTTTATCAAAAAGAATCGCAAAAAAGCTGCTCCAAAACTGCCTGCAGAAGACCCTCTGCCAAGAAAGATCGCCGAAAACATTCAAGCAAATCCAACAAGTACACCTGCTCGACTCGAAGCACAATACGCAGAGCTCGCCTACGCGCTCAAGCTCTGGCTCGCTGATCGCTACGATGTCAAAGCACTCGACAAACCAACTCGACAAGTCGAGATCGAAATGCAGCAATCTCAAATGCCTGAGGAAACAAAAGCGTGGGCAGCTGATCTCCTTCATGAATGCGATCAAATCAAGTTTGCAAAGTCGGCTGCTCAGCAAGAGGAGATTCAAGCACACGCGCAAGCATTCCTTGAGCGCATACAAGCAGAGAAACGAACGTACATCGCCATTGATGAATAGCCTCGATTTCCATATCGCTCCAAGCAGCCCTTGCAAGAGGGATGGTAGTAGGCCACCGCAGGTGGAGACGCGAGCGCTCAGCGTGAGCGGCCGAGCGAGGCAGACTGAGACACCATTCTTCAGGAGTATTATGGGCGTCCGCTCCAGCGATGCTGTCGCGGCGGGCTGTTCAGGGTTCGCTATTCGCTCATCCCTTCATTTCATTACGGGAGCGCTACGCGCCCCTTGCCATCCCTACGCCACGCCGCTGTCACAAGTCATGATGGTGGCTCAGGCTGTGTCTCCGAGCGAGCTACGCACAGCCCGACCCGACACGCAGCATCCGCGGAGTGGAGGGACTTGCCCTCATCAGACATGTTCATTTCAATCTGCGAGCCTATGTTGATCTCGTGCTTCAAGGTTGGAGATTTTGATTTTGCATTGCCATGGGCTTTGGCTTTGATTCTGCCATTAGTCTTGATTGGTTTGCTTTACTACTTCAAGTTGCGGCATCGCCGCCCGTCGATGGTGTTTTCTGATACAAGCGTCTTTGAGCAATCAAGCGGATTGATGAGCAGATTACGCAGCTTGCTGCCGATTATCAGCGGTCTTGGGATGCTTTGCTTGATTATCGCGCTTGCTCGACCGCAGTTTACAGAAGTCAGCGAAAAACGTAAAGCCGAAGGCATCGACATCATGCTTGTGATGGATGTTTCGGTGAGTATGCTGGCGCAGGATTTTCAGCCGAATCGCCTTGAAGTTGCCAAGCAGATGGCGACCGAATTTGTCAATAAGCGCGAGTTTGATCGCATTGGTTTAGTCTTGTTTAGCGGCGAAGCATTTACTCAAAGTCCACTCACGACCGATCACCGCGTCGTCAATGAATATCTCGAAATGGCGCAGCCTGGAACAGTCTCAAATGGTACTGCTATCGGAATGGGACTAGCCACCGCAGTCAATCGACTCAAAGACGGAAAAGGCGACAGCAAAGTCGTCATTTTGCTCACAGACGGAATGAATAATGCTGGCTATATCCAGCCCCAAATGGCGTCTGATGTTGCTAAAGAAATCGGTGTACGTGTGTACACGATTGGAGCTGGTTCAAATGGCAAGGCTTATTCGCCGATTGGGCAGCGCGGCGATGGCTCATTTGAATTTGGTATGACGCGAGTCCAAATAGACGAAGCGCTCCTCCAACGAATGGCGACATCGACTGGCGGCCGCTACTATCGCGCGACTAACGAAGAAGCCCTCCGCGAAGTGTATGAAGAAATCGACGAACTCGAAAAGGTTGAAATCGAAGTTGAGCAGTTAACAAAAATCAAAGAGCTGTATCGTCCTTGGTTGCTGATTGGTAGTGGATTAATCTTGCTTGTTGCACTTTTACAAATGACGTTTTTTAGGCAAATACCATGACGATATTCCTCGCCATATCGGATTATGTCGAGCTACCAGGCGTGCTTGCTTGGCTGTGGCTTGTGCCCTTACTTTTTGGGCTTTGGCTGCTCAGTTGGTGGTGGCAAGGCCGTACACTCGCCCGATTTGGCAACGAAGAAATCGTCAAGCAGCTGATGCCAAAGCGCATGAACCGTACGCGCTTGATCCAAGCGTTGTTGTTCTGTTCTGCAATTGCCTTGTTTATCCTCGCTTACTCAAACCCGCGCTGGGGTAAGCGAACCGAATCAGTCGAAGTCAATGCGATTGATCTCTACATTGCGATTGATGTCTCGCGATCAATGTATGGCAACGACCTCAAGCCTAATCGCATGGAAGTCTCACAGCGCTTTGCGCGCAAACTGCTGACAAAACTCGATGGCGACCGCGTTGGTATTCTCATTTTTGCAGGAAGTGCATTTATGCAAATGCCGCTAACAGATGACTATTTGACTGCAGATTTTTTCTTGAAAAATGCTGATCCGACATTGACAGATGCACAAGGAACAGACATGGGCGGCTTAATCGAGCTCGCTCGAAAAGCATTTGCTACTGACGACCCTCAAAACCGTGCACTCGTCATCATCACCGATGGCGAGGATCATGACGACAAAGCGATTGCTGCAGCGGAAAAAGCCCACCAAGAAGATGGTGTGTACATCTTTACAGTAGGAGCAGCGACTCCACAAGGTGCTTCTTTGCGGGATCCGCGAACTGGTCAATTCATTACAGATCGCAGTGGAAATAAAGTTGTCTCATCATTGAATGAATCGCTGCTCAAAACAATGGCGGCAAAATCTCGCGGCACATATTTTCGATTGACTGGTAATGATGATAAAGCAGTAGATGCTTTGCTCAAGCGACTCAATAAGCTCGAAAGTCGTGCAACAAGTCGCCGAGAATATGACGAATACGAAAGCTACTTTGGGTATCCACTTGGACTCGGCATCGCTTTGTTGCTGGTCAGCTTTTTGCTCAATCCTTCTCGAACTCGAAAACAATTTGCATGAAACATACGATTTTGATCTTCATTCTTGGATTGTTGAGCATCTCTTTACTTGATGCTCAGACTGAGCGTTCCTTGTTAAAGGATGGTAACACATATTACGCTGAGGATAATTTCACTCAGGCTGAAGTGAATTATCGCTACGCACTCGCTGAGAATGAGTCATCTGTTTTGGCCATGTACAATCTTGGCAATTCACTTTATCGACAGATGCGCCTCGATGAAGCTGCTGACAAATGGAAACGAACAGCCGAACAAACAACTGATCCGATTGAAAAAGGCTATGCACATCACAACATCGGTAACGTGCTTGCCGAACAAGGAAAACTCAAAGAAGCACGTCAAGAATTCATTCAAGCGCTCCGCTCAAATCCAAGTGATATTGAAACGAAATACAATCTCGCCTACGTCAATAACCTCTTGAGAAAACAAGAGCAACAAGAACAAGAAAAACAAAAGAGCGACAAAGAATGCGACAATCCACAAGATTCAGGTGAAGAAGGCGAGCAGTCTGAAAAAGAAAACCAACAGAATAGCGATCAGCAAAGCCAATCTGAACAAGAACAAAAAAAGGATGAAGAGAAAAAAGAAGAGGAAGAAAAATCAGCCTCTGAACAAGAACAAGAAAAGGATAAAGAAGTAGAAGAAACTGAAGCAGGCGAACTTCAAGAATCTCAAGAAATGGATGCTCGCGAAGCAAAACAACTGCTCAAAATCGCTGAGCAAGGCGAAAACGAAGTCATGAAACGACTCATGAAAGGCAACTATAAATCTGCACCCAATGGTAAAGACTGGTAAACTCATTCTGCTCGTATTTGCTGTTACATTTTTTGGCGCAACAGCATATAGTCAGTCATTTGAGATGACTGTCAATAAAGACTCCGTCTCACTTGATGAGACCTTTGTCTTGACGATAACAGTAGAAGATTTGGATTTTGATCGAGTCATGCCACCTAATGTCGAGCGTGATTTTCAGATCGTAGGCGGCCCATCGATCAGCAATCAAACGACCATAATCAATGGTGTACGTACTCGCGCAGCCAAATACATTTACTATTTGCAAGCGCGTGCAACTGGCACGTATGTCATCAAAGGTGCAAGCCTTGGTTTACCCGATGGTGACGCGATCCAAACCGACTGGATAAAAATTGATGTAACTGCTGCTGACGGAGAAAAGAAAAGACGACTACCTCGTAAAAAATCAAAACTCAAACCAAAACCTTCAGTTAGAATTTGAGACTTTTATTTGTCATAGCGACTTGTCTTTGTCTTCAAGCATCTCTTTGTGCTCAAGCTACATTTCAAGCAAGTGTCTCTAATAAGGCACCGAGCTTAGATCAATACGTACAGCTAACGTTTACCTTGACTGGAGCTCGCAATGGTTCCAATTTTTCGCCACCCGTTACGCTCAGTAAAGATTTTGAGATTATTAATGGCCCACGTGTTTATCGTGAGATCAATTCGATCAACGGTCGAAGTCAAGTCACCATTAAGCATAGCTATACGATCAGAGCAAAACGTACAGGCACTATTCGTATTGCGCAAGGCTCGATCAAAGCAGATGGCAAACTCCTGAAGTCAAAACCAATATCCCTACAAGTCAAAAAAGCAAATCCAAACGCAGCTCAGCAAATTCCTGATGGACAACAATATTTTATCCGACTCGAAGCATCGCATGATACAGCATTTGTAGGGCAACAGGTCAATCTTCAAGTCGTCTTGTACACACTCGTCAATATCGGCTCATATCGCTACAGCGGTGGCGTCAATGCAAAAAATGCACGCTTACGCGAATCCATGCGATTCTCGAATACTGCAACAGGTGAAAAAGTCATCAATGGCAAGAAATACACAACCAAAATCATCCGAGAGCTTTCGTTGATCCCACTTGAGCTTGGTCGACTCAACGTCTCCGCAGCCCAAGCAGCCATCAGTACTGATCCAGGCAGCAACTCGACTTGGGGATTTGGAGGTTTCGGATCGCGGTTTAAACGCATTTCCTCCAATAGCTTGAATATCGACGTCATTCAATACCCGCGAAATCGAGCATATTCAAACTTCGGAGGAGCAGTCGGCAAATACGTTTTGCAAGCGAGTCTTCTCAATGGAAGTGCCGCTGCAGGTGAGAGCATTGATATTCGAACAGTTCTCAAAGGCAATGGCGAAATCAAAATGGTTGAGCCGCCACGCATTGAGTTTGATGATCCAGATGCCTTCGAAGTGTATGATGTAGATGAAATCGATACCAACGAAGGCGTTTCCAATGGCGGCTTCTTTAGTAGCCGTACAGACATACATCACATACAAGCAAAAAAAGGCGGAAGACATCGCATTTCAGTTGTCGCCACAATTCTCAATCCTGACAGCCTCAGGTACGAAGAAATCCGCAAAGATCTTATCGTGCGCGTCACGGGAGAGATGACAGCCGTTACATCAACTGATGTAGCGGCAGGCGGCCTTGAGCCTGCGCTCCAATCGCCTCAACTCTCTAAGCCTTGGTCATCATTTTGGTGGTCGCCATTCTTTTGGGGTATGCTGCTTGGCTGCTTGATCCTCGTAGGCATTTTTGGATTCTACGTGTACCAGAATGACGCATTCTTTGCTTTGCCTCTGCTACAGCAGAATTACTTGCTCGCCCACAAACGCTACAACGAAAATCGAGCAGCAGACACAAGCCTCAAAGGACAACTCTTTGCACTCAAGCGATTTATCGCTGACAAAACAAAAACACCGATAGAAAATATAACCAATAGCAATCTTCAAGAGATTCTGCTCGCCAAAGGTGCAAGCGAAGAAACCGCAGCAAGCACAGTACAAGCCATGCAAGCCGCTACAGCAGCACAATACCTTCCTGGCAATCTCGGCACAAAAGAGGCGATAGATGATCTAAACAACTGTGCCCCAAACCTTGATAAAGAAATCAGCGCATATATAGCCATCATCGAAGCGCAAGTCGAAAAGCCACAATTTGTCGATGGGCATTTCGTCATCCCAAAGACCGTCACACAATACGATCAGCCAGTATGAGAATCGTTGTCCTCATAGCCAGTTTGCTCTGTTCGAGTTTACTTTTCGCAGATTCGCCGCGAGTGCAAGCAGACTCAGCCTTTGCTTTACTCCAAGCAGACCAAGCCGAGCAAGCTGCGAGTATGTATCAATCCTTAGTAGATGAAGGCTACTCGACAGCCGATCTACATTTCAACCTCGGAAATGCTTACTTCAAAGCTGGGCAGCTTGGTCATGCGATGCTTGCCTTTGAGCGTGCTCGCCATCTCCGACCAACTGATCCGCAGATCCTCTACAATCTCGAACTCACCAATTACGAAATCGACGACAACTATCACTGGGAAGACAATCGCTACATCACAACCCGAATAGCAGATTCTATTGGCAGTAAAATGCCGACAAATCTCCTTCTCATACTTGCCTTTATGACGCTTGTGTTTAGTATCGTGACCTATGGTTTGTATCGCCTTCAGCGCGAGCAAGCCAAACCTCGACTCTTGACCATTGCCAAGATCACAGGAATCATTGCCGTAGTCTTCTTCTTGCTTTCGTGGCTCGGACATCGCTACGATACACTCAATATCGGCGCGATCATTCTACCTCAAGCCGTCAATGTTTATGCTGCGCCAGACTCACTCAGCAGCAGCAATCTCACGATACACGCTGGCACCAAAGTCTATATCCAAGACCAAATGACCGATTACTCACGCATTGTGCTTCCGAGCGGTACAGCGGGCTGGATACACGATTCTCATTATGAGTTTATCCATCCTTAGATGTATAAAAATTATAGGCCATCCGCGCCTACGGCGCGGTCGCTATGCTGCGTGGCTCGCTGCTCGCTCGGCCGCCTAGCGGCGTCTGCCTACGGCACCACTTCGCAGCGCTTGTCCAAATAACGATACATGCATTTTTTTGGAAACAACAAATTTTATTAACAGGTATAAAATTCTCATTAAATTAGCATTTTACCTCTTAAAACAACTTCCATGGGATTTTTCAGTAAAATCAAAAAAGGACTCGGCATTGGAACAGCCAAAGTCGAACTCTTTGTAGAGCCACAATATGCAGCAAGCAGCAATATGATCAATGCAAAGATGAAGCTCACTGCAAAAAGTGATCAACACATCCTTTCTCTGACCTACAAAGTCTATCAAAAAGTAACTTCAGGCACTGGAGAAGACAGAAAAGTAAAAGAATACACTCTAGGAGAAATTGAACTCAAAGAGCCATTTGATATAGCTGCTGGCGAAGTGCAAGAATTTGATGTTGCAGTCCCGTTTGTTGCAAATCAATCTGCTACTGAAGCATTAAAAGGAATGGGAGGAGCACTTGGCACATTAGGGAAAATAGGCAGCGTAATGAGCGACAAGAAAATAGAATACTATTTATCTGCGGAAGCCGATGCAAAAGGCGTCGCTTTAGATCCGAGTGATACGAAACGAATTAATATTATTTGATTTTAACAAGTTATAAAAGAATAGAATCAAATGAGAATGGTTCTTACATGTTAAGTGTAAGAACCATTCGTTTTTAAGGCTGAGGGATAGTAGGCAGTGCGAAGCAGATGCTGAACATCAGTGAAGCAGCCGAGCGAACAGCGAGCTGCCGAATAGCCCGACCGCGAGCCTTGGCGAGTGGGCAGCCCCAAATACATCAATGTATTAACATTAAGATGCTTTTGTGAATTGGGCGAAAGCAAGCGTCGTACCTTGCTCTGTCTTTAATATGAACTTATGAGAAGTTTTTTAGTCGTATTTTTTTGTATTCCACTCGCACTTTTTGGTCAGGGAATACAATTTGAAAAAATAGATAAGTGGTCAGACGTACTCGAATTATCCGAGCGAGAGGCCAAGCCAATTTTTATGGATGTCTACACTGTCTGGTGCAGGCCATGCAAAATGCTCGATAAAAAAGTATTTGTCGACAAAGCGCTTGGCGATCATTTTAATAAAAATTATATAAATGTAAAAATAAATGCAGAGCGCGGCGAAGGTAGAACTATCGCAAAACGATATGGCGTGCGAGCATACCCAACAATGATGTGGATCGATCATAAAGGGAATATTTTAAAAACACGAAAAGGTTTTGTTCCGGCCACTACTTTATTAAAAGATTCAGAAACTGTCGACGAAGAATATTTACCGACGAAAGAGCAATTAAGTCAAGCAGCTTCGCCAGTTTTAAGTAATTATGTTTGGTATATTTTAGCTGTTGTTGGTTTGGTCATTGTATTACTTGTGCTAAATAAAGCGCGACAATCAAAAAAAAGATTAGTATGAAATATATTATAGGATTGCTTTGTTGTTTTGTATTGAATGGTTCTTGTTTTGGGCAGCTTGTTTTTTCTGAAAGCTCTTGGGATGATTTATTAAAACAATCGGCTGCTGAAGGCAAGCCAATTATGGTCGATATGTATGCGTCATGGTGCGGACCTTGTAAAAAAATGGAGCGTGATATTTTTCCGATAGAAGAAGTTGGCGATTTTTTTAATGCAAATTTCTTAGTCGCAAAACGTAACATTGATACGCCAGAAGGCGCGATGCTTGAGAAGCGTTATTCGGTAGAGCGCTATCCGACTTTTTTATTTATTAATGCAGATGGCAAAGTCTTGCATCAAGTCATTGGTTATCATGATAAAGATGAATTCCTGGCGATGGGCAAAGCTGCCCTTCAAGAGAAAAATCAGCTTGCTTATTTAGAGAAAAAATATAATGCTGGAGATCGATCGGAGGTTATTTGCCGTGCTTATGCTATTGCATTATTTGATGCTGGCAAAAAAGGTAGTCAAAAACCTTTACTCGATTTTTGGAAAGCTTGTGAGGATAAATCTGACTATGAAAATATGTCACTTTTATTATCACTCTTAGAGGATGCTGACAATTCTGGTTTTGATTATATCATTAATCATCGATCTGATTTTGAAGAAGTTTTTGGCAGCTCTGTGGTCAATGATCGTTTACAAAAATTAGTTTACGCTTCTATTTATCAATCGAAAGAAGTCTTATCGCCTGAAATCGTCAAAGCGGCATTTGAAAAATCATTTCCAGAAGATGCAGAAGCGATGTCAGCATATTTTATGATGTCATATTATCGACAAGCGAAAGACTGGCCAAAATATGTTGATGCGACCTTGTTTTTTTTAGATAATGCAGCAGAAGATGCAGCTACATTTAATGATCTCTCTTGGAGCATTGTCGAAAACACAGATGACAAAAAGCAGTTGAAGCGAGCCTTGAAATATGCTAAACGTGCAAATCAATTGCAGTCACATCCTGCAATAAAAAGCACTGTCGCTCATATTTATGCTAAATTAAATAAGCGTAAAAAAGCAAAAGACTTTGCAAAGCAATCGATTGTTCTCGCTGATGAATACGAATATGATAGTCGCTCTGTTGAAGCGCTACTCAAATCACTTGATTAATTCACAATCGTGAATTGGAGAAACTATATTCAACTCTCGCAGCCAACTGTTTTAGCTTTTGCTATTCTGGCTGCTGTTGCTTGTTTATATACAGCTCCTGTTTTTTTAAGCATCGTAGATGGTTCTCACGAATTCTATAATATACTCGAGGAACTCTGGGTAATTTATTTACTCAGTATTCCTATTTCAATACTTGCCATTTTATTTCTTTTACGATTTAGAGTGGCGCATATATTGGTCAGCATAATTTTAGGCATTATTTCTATTGGCTCTACGATGTCAATTTCTTATGTTATTTCGGATGAGCTTCCTCGATTTAAGAAATCAATTGAAACGATGAATGTCGATCAATTTGGATTTCTTTTTTTCTTAATCTCGCTTGCAGTCATACCTACGGCATTTTTTTTAATGTCGGTAAGCACCGAGATGCGTGCATCATTTTTTAAGACAACTAAAATTCGGTCGCAACGAATTTTCACTTTAACAACTATCCTGTTTCAGTCTGTTCCATTTTGGATGGTTGCTGCATTTGGTTGTGTATTTGTCGATGACGCAAATTTCAAATCAGAAATACTCAGTGGCAATCGAGAAATCCGTCCTATTGAGATTGTCCTATCAGCTTCGATCATTATCACGCTTGTAGGCAGTCTTGTTTCTATTTTGCTTACACTTATTCAGACAAAATGGATGAGAGCAACAACACTAATAACAACATCTGCTGCTTGGGTTTTTCTTTTTGTCTTTTTTATTGAAACTTTTGACGAATTCAATTCGTATTCGCATTCAAATACAGATTTGCTTTTCATTGTAACCTGTGGGCTATTTCTGCTCTTAGTATGGTTGTTTTATGCAGCTTATTTTAATACCAAAGAAATAAAGGCCTTGCATTCAAGACAAGAGCAGCAAGATAAAGACAGTACTCATGGCTCTATTCTAGATTTTGAGCTCGTAAATACTAACACTGATGAGCTCTAGTATAAAAGGAAATCGCCTGCTTGATTTATCGTCGATTATCTCGTATTGGTACTTAGCCTCGGCTTTAATTGTGATTCTACTTTCTTTGATCACTTTTATTGAGGACAAATCTACATTACCTTCTAGAATACCCATTTTAATATACACTGGCTTTTCATTAATTCCACTTTTAGGTATTAGTTTCCTTTTATTCAAAAAAAATACAATAGCCTATATACTGCATGGCATACTCATGATTTTTCAGTTTCTGGCTTGGCTGTTTATTTTGCTGGTATTTGGATATATAATTTTTTCAGACTCCCCGTCATTATACGACCCATCCACAGATAGCCTCTCAGATAAATTCACTGTTCTGTTTTTCATTTCAGTGCCTTTTTTTCTTAGTCTTGCTTTTGCTTGTATCACATTTTCTCAAGCAACAATGGCAAATTTCTATGGACAAGTTATAAAAGACAAGCAATTATTGCTGAAGCTTGGAGTGAGCAGTATGTACCTAGCTCAACTTGCATTTAGCATTTCGTATACGCTTGTTTTTCTTGGCGATTTTCTTGAACCAAAAGCAAATACGAATGGTATTCATATTATTATTCTCGAATGCCTTTCAATATTTTTAGGATTGATTGGTTTTCTATGTTTTATGTTACAGAAAAATATTGGTCGCTATTTTTTTATAACAGGGCTTATCATAAACGGAATTATTACACTTGCTCAATTCATACAAAAGCAACAACTTGCGCAAATTGATTACGAACGAGACTTAGTTTTCTTTACTTTGGTTTTACTCATTCTAGGCGGGGTCTTAGGTATACACATGTGCAATCCTAGCGTAAAAAAACTATACACTAACAGTTCTAACAACGGTTCATCAGATTACATTCTCGATAGTGAACTGCTGGAAAATAAATAGTACAGTATGTCAAAGAGTACAAATCAAAACAATCTACTTAGCTTATCAAAACTAATTTCATACTCCTACTTTTCTATTCCAGTATGTTACATTGCTGCATGTATACTGTTTTTTTTGACGGAAGGATTATTAGGAGCAGTCAATTTATTCACGACTCTTTTTTCTGTACTGACACTCGTCGTACCGACTACTATTGGCTATCTCCTCTTTAAAAAAAATGGAATAGGCCATGCTTTACATACATTGCTTGTGTTTGTCGTTCTAGTGCTTTCGAGTCTTCTTTTACTTTGGATTATCCCGGAGCTTTTCAAGAGTCATAATTTCTTTAATGCTGGTGGCTTAAAACGACGAATTTATCAAGAACTTGGTTTGTTTGGATTTTCGTGTCTTCCGTTCGTAGCTACACTTGGATTATTTTTTATATCCATCTCAAGAGATATCATCCAAGAGTTTTATCCAAAGCTTTCATTTGGATCATCTATTTTTCTGCGACTTGGTGTTTTCTGCCTTCACGTTTTACCATTAGTTGTTTGCTTTGCTTTCGGCGCATTTTGTATTTATTCTATTAAAGGCCGAGGCATAAATTTTATGATGGCGATACTCGGGCTTGGAGTTGTTTCTACTTTAATAAATTGTATCGCGTTCGGCAGCTTTCTTGCTCGACGCAACCTCAGCCGTAAAGCTTTTATAATCGGTTCAGCTTTGAGCGCTTGTTTTGTCTTATCATTTTTTGCACATGAAATTGGTCCTATAAATTTCAGCAATGGAGTACTCCTGCTTTATCTCGGCTTTGTTACTCTTGTTATATTTCTGTTGACATCAGCTGCCATGTTCAATCCAAACATCAA
>JAHDHF010000149.1 GCA_020631455.1 Saprospiraceae bacterium | reverse complement strand
GGACAAGAAGCAAGCGAAGCAGCTTGGCTTATTATTCAGCATTCGATTAGTCAGCCATCACTTATGAAAAAATGTGAATTGCTATTAAAAAAAGCTGTCGCTAAACATCAGGCAAGCCCAATTCATCTAGCATATTTATCTGATCGAATTGCGATCCTCGAAGGAAAACAGCAGCTCTACGGAACTCAATTTGACTGGGACAAAGAAGGCAAAATGAGCCCGCAAGAATATGACAATTTAGATCGTGTCAATGAACGCAGAAAATCAATTGGATTAAATACGGTAGAAGAACAGACTCAACTCATGAGAAAACAAGCTGCCGATAATAATGAAGCTCCGCCTATTAATTTTGATAAACGGAAAGAAGAAATTAATATTTGGAGAAAGTCTGTAGGTTGGATTTAATTTCATTTTTTTTGGCTGAGGGATAGAAGGCGTTGTTTGAACTCCGAGTGACTGAAAGGAACTCGGAGAGAGTGCCGAATAGCCCGACCTCGCGTAGCGAGGGCAGCCCCATATTTGTCGATGTATATTTGCGCATGTCATTTTTTGAAGACGTTTCGAGCTTTTTTATGAATATTCTTGTCGTCGCAATAATTGGAATTGCAGCTTTGGCGATGATGGGCTTAATTGATTTATCCGAATTAAAAAATAAACTATTGGGCGATGTGACGATCGGCGAAACAAGACAAGTTTTTGATGAATCTGAATTTTTGGATCGATTTAATGTGATCGTTGGCGAAGTCGAAGTACATGACAGCTCTTCGACTGAATTTGAACGCGATGTACCATTTTGCGATAAAGCGTATGTGCAATTTGTGACTGACGCAACAATTAAATACGAAGTCAAAACATCATCTGAAACATTTTTAATTGATACTGAAAAGCGCGAATATTTTTTGAGTGAATCGCTTGGTGTCGATCAAGTCGAAGCAAATAAAAATACACGAATGAATATCAACGAAAGCCTGTGTATTAAAACTAAAGACATCAAAACCGAACAAATAGAAGAAGCGCGTAACCGTGCGCAGCGAGATTTTAAGCAAGCAGTCGCAAGCAGTCCAAAATTGATTGATGCGACGATACGATTTGAATTGATTAAATCACAATTAATTGAGCAGCTCGACTCGATTGGTTTTGTGCGATTAGATTCTGTGCCGCGCCAACCCTTGCTCGACTAGACGGCGTACCTTGTGGGCATGGCCGCTGCATTTTCGATACAGCTTTTTGATGTCGGCAAACGCTACCGCGATGGTTGGGTGCTGAAAGACCTCCGTGGTCAGTTTGAAAGCGGTACTCGATACGCGATAACTGGACCAAATGGCTCAGGCAAATCAACGCTGCTGAAAATGATTTGTGGCTACTTGACGCCGACTGTCGGCAGAGTCACGCATCTACAAAACGGAAAGGAGATTCATCGAGCAGATATTTATCGATACATCAGTTATGCTGCGCCGTACACCGATCTTCCAGAGGAATTGACCTATGGCGAAGTACTCAATTTTTACACGCGATTGAAGCCGCTCCGCTCTGGAGTTTTGCTTGACGAATTGCCAGAATTATTCGGTATTGAAGCGCCGTTGACTCGTCATGTTCAAGATTTTTCGAGCGGCATGAAGCAAAGATTACGCATTGGGTTGGCTTGTGTTTCGGATACGCCTTTGCTCATTCTCGATGAGCCTGCGACCAATCTCGACACAAAAGCCGTTGATCATATTGCGAGATTGATAGATCGATTTGCAGAAGATCGACTCATCATAATCGCCAGCAATGATGAGCGCGATCTAGTGAGCTGCAAACGCAGCTTGAATGTACTTGACTATAAGTCTTGAGCGCGTCTGCGTTTGCGGAGGTATTGCAAAGCGACATTCAAGAACACAGCTGAAAGAATAATTCCGACACCGATGTAGAATGTCGAGCCGAGCGTTTCGTTTTCTTTGAATAAAATCGCCGCAAGGAGAATTCCATAAATCGGTTCAAGATTAATCGTCAAATTGCAGGTAAATGCGTCGAGTTTTTTGAGGGCAAAAATGGACAATGCATGCGCGATCGTCGTACATAAAACTGCCAAGATCAGCAGCCAAAATAAATCCATCCATGTCGGCTGCCACGCCATTTTTGGATCAAATGCAAAGGCAAAAGGCGCAAGAACACACAACAACAAAAAGCCCGATCCAAGCTCAACAAATGTCATGAGCATCGGAGATGTGTCTTCGACCTCGCGCTTGTTGAGTACAGAAAATAAAACAGCTAAAAATGCTGAAATCAAGCCTAGAATAATCCCTGTGATCATATCGGCTTCGATCCCGTTACCGACAAGAATAATTCCTGGTATGACTAGCAATCCAATCCCGACTTGCAGCCATTGAATGCGTTTATTGAGCAAGAGCGGCTCCATAAACGCAGTCATAAACGAAGCTGTACTCAGAGCCGCGAGCGCCACAGATACATTCGAGTATTTAATCGCTCCAAAAAACGTCACCCAATGAATCGCAGTAATACAACCAATGCCGCCGAGGCGGAGCAGCTTTTTACGAGGCATCGCACGCGCTTGGGAAACTATTCCAGGGATCAAGACGATACTCAGCGTCGTTAACCCCATCCGCCACCAGACGAGCGGCCCTTCGGGTAGCTCGATGAGCTTACCGAGAATAGCCGTAAATCCAAAAAGAAGAACAGCAATATGAAGAGCGAGTAGTGATTTTTTCACGAGAAGCTGCAAATGTGCAACTCTTGACACAGATCAACAACTCATTTGCTCAAACTTGCGTTTCTTGTATTTCAAACACAAATCTTAAGACACGACTATGGCACTTAACATCGGCGATGCAGCTCCTGCGTTTACACTTGTAGCAGATCATCTCAAAGAAGTCAGCCTCGCTGACTACGAAGGCAAAAACGTAGTACTTCTCTTTTATCCGCTCGCCTTTACTGGCGTCTGTACAGAAGAACTCTGCACGATGCGCGACTCAATGGCGGAGATGAATGATCTCAATGCACAAGTTCTTGCAGTCAGCGTAGACAGCCCATTTACACTTGGCAAATTCAAAGCAGCTGAAGGATTCAATTTTCCATTGCTATCAGACTTCAATCGAGAAGTCTCGGCTGCTTACGATTCATTGTATGATACATTCCCAGCATTTGGAATGAAAGGCGTCAGCAAGCGCAGCGCATTCGTCATTGATAGTAGCGGTACAATTCGCTACAAAGAAATCTGCGCAAGCCCTGGTGAGCAGCCAGATTATGATGCCATCCGCTCGACACTTTCATCATTGTAAGATTCAACCACTCTGCTTGGAATTTTTTTGATCCATTCGTGGTTGATTTTACTACGAAGCATCAAATGCCACACTTGATGAGCCGAGATTTACACCATACAATCAGATACAGCGGTACAAAGACCGACGAAAGCACCAAGACCGATGTCGATGTGCTCGAAGACGTCACGACCGAAAGCCGCATCATCGTCTTCAATGATGATGTCAATACATTTGATTGGGTGATCCAATGCTTTATCGAGATCTGCGGACACAGTGCCGCCCAAGCAGAGCAACTTTCTCTACTGATCCACTTTAAAGGCAAAGCAACAGTCAAGACTGGACCTCGCGATGAGCTCCAGCCGATGGCTTCAGCATTGCTTGATCGTGGTTTATCAGTTGAGCTTACACAAGTTTAATTTCTGCAGATGCCCATCCAGTGGCTTGATCGTTCACTTGATTTTCCAGAGCCCGCCATTGCCGAAGACAATGGCCTCTTTGCTGTGGGCGGCGACCTCAGTGTACAGCGCTTACTTCGCGCCTATCAGATTGGAGCATTTCCATGGTTTAATGAAAATGATCCAATCCTCTGGTGGCATCCCAATCCACGCTACGTCATTTATCCGTCAGACATCTACGTCAGCAAAAGCATGCGTCAAATCTTGCGGCGAGATCAATTTACGATTACCTACGATCAAGAATTTGACACCGTCGTCGAGGAGTGCAGCGGAATGCGGCGCGAAGGGCAAGCAGGCACATGGCTCACCAAGCGAATGCGAAGCGCCTACAAGCGGCTACACCAAGCAGGCTACGCGCACAGCTGCGAGGTTTGGCTTGATGGCGAGCTTGTCGGCGGATTGTATGGCGTCTCGATAGGTCGAGCATTCTATGGCGAGAGCATGTTTACCAAAGCCAGCAACGCTTCCAAAGTCGCCCTGATCCATCTCGCGCGCAATCTTGAGCAGCGGCATTTTTATCTCATTGACTGCCAAATGCCGACGCCCCATTTGATTAGTATGGGAGCAACGCCGATACCTCGATTGACGTTCAGACACTTTCTAAAGCTGTCCAACTCCCACGAGACCATACGAGGCTCGTGGGATTTTATGGCGAAATAAAATAATATGTTGAGGCCATCCGCGCCTGTGGCGCGGTCGCTATGCTTCGTGGCTCGCTGTTCGCT
This sequence comes from Saprospiraceae bacterium, assembly GCA_020631455.1. Lineage (GTDB taxonomy): Bacteria > Bacteroidota > Bacteroidia > Chitinophagales > Saprospiraceae > JAHDHF01. The sequence continues at coordinate 926 of JAHDHF010000149.1, read as the reverse complement.
CGGCTGCCTGCGGCATCTGCTCGTTGCACTCGCACCACTTCGCAGCGCTTGTCCAGCAGACTCAGCCCGTATATTTGAAGAATCAGATCACAATTCTTTGTAGTAAAAAAGCCATGAAAAAATCTCCGATTTTTATTCATATCCCAAAGACAGGCGGCACGACGATCAATTGCGCTATGCACGGTACAGACTGGCAGACGCAGCCCGATTATCATTACCGGCACATTATTTATCAGACCAAGCGATCCAATTCAGCAGATATTTTTCAAGTAGAAAATCGAGCAGAATATTCAACTCAAGATATTTTCATGCTCTTGCGTGATCCTGCCGATCGGCTGCTCTCGGAGTATTATTTTATTCGTGACAGAAAAGAGTTTATGAAACTCTTTCGGAATAAGCCGCAAAATTTTACTGATTACATTAAAAACAAGCAGACACAAAATTATATCACAGGCTTTCTTGTCGGCAAGCAGATGTTTGATCTGCAATACACCAAGCAAGCAGATCTTGATGCAGTCATAGCTGCAGTTGATGAATTGCCGATTACAGTTGGTTTGTTTGAGTTTTTTGAAGAGTCAATGAGTTACTTCGAGAAAAAAGTCGGCATCAAATGGCCTAAAAAAATAGAAGCAAAACGCATCACACTCAACAAACCAAAAGAATCAATCCTAACGCCTGAACTTCGTAAACTTATTCGAGAACATAACACTCTCGATTATACGCTTTACGAGCATTGCCTCAGCATTTTCAAGAAGAATGCAGCAGACAAACTCAACAAAAAAGTCAGCTTCGAAAAAGACAAATACAATTATGTCGTCAAATACAATCAGCGCTTTCCGCTGATCGAATTGTATTTAAAAAATAAATCATTTCTCAAGACGCAAAGTCAATTCTTTCAGAACTTGAGTATCTACATGCAGCAATCA
>JAHDHF010000014.1:11530-31228 GCA_020631455.1 Saprospiraceae bacterium | reverse complement strand
GCGCTCACGAAGTGATGAGCGAATAGCGAAACCCTGGATCAGCGCGGTGCTGCGAACTTGTGAGCAGCATGGCCCCAAAAAGTCAACCTATACTAAAACGATTCTCAACTTTTAGGAGTTGTACTTTTGTCATCAAACGACAGCAAACAATCATGGCGACGATTTTTCAAGAACACCAAGCAGCATTCGACAAGCAAGCTGCTTACTTCACTGCTCAGCGCGAATCATTTTCACTCAAAGAACGAAAGGCTTTGCTTAAATCAATAGCCAAATGGGTGACGAGTCATACTGCTGACATTCAAGCAGCGATCTATGCTGATTTCCGCAAGCCTGCTCCTGAAGTTGATCTGACAGAGGTCAAGCCAATCACAGATGAAATCGATCACACAATCAGTCATCTCAACGAATGGGCTGCCAAAGAATCTGTTGGCGCATCACTCGCTACATTCGGCACACAAGCTTGGATGGAATATCAGCCCAAGGGCGTTTGTTTGATTATCGCTCCTTGGAATTTTCCGTTTATGCTTGCCATCAAACCGCTTGTATCTGCACTTGCTGCTGGCTGCACAGCTGTGGTCAAGCCGAGCGAAATGACACCAAATACTGCTGCATTGATATCGAAAATGTGCTCAGAATTATTTGATGACGGACGCGTCGTTGTGTTTGAGGGTGGAGTAGAAGTGTCGCAATCGCTGCTTGAATTGCCCTGGCATCACATCTTTTTTACAGGCAGTCCGCAAGTCGGCAAAATCGTCATGCAAGCAGCCGCCAAGAATCTCACAGACGTCACGCTCGAGCTTGGTGGCGTCAATCCTGTGATCGTCGATTCGAGTGCAGATCTCAATGATGCTGTGACGAAGTTGACTTGGGGTGATTTTATGAATGCTGGGCAATCGTGTATGTCGCCCAATGTGATTTATGTGCACAAAGATTTGTACAGTCTGTTTTTGAGCAAGATCGACGAGACAATCAGCAAAATGTATGGCAGCAACACTGACGAGATTGCAGAAAGCGGAAATATCGCCTGTGTCGTCAACGAAAAACATCTTGCGCGGCTCAGAAAATTGATCGATGAGAGCGTTGATGCTGGAGCGAGCATCATGCGCGGCGGCGAGATTATCGAAGAGCACAATTTCCTTGCACCAACTGTACTCCGTGATGTGCCGCCAAGTGCACCTGTTAATACCGAAGAAGTCTTTGGTCCTGTCATGTGCGTTGCCAAGTACGAAAATCTCGATGACTTATTGGCTCAGATCAATGCCCGTCCACGGCCGCTAGCTGTTTATGTCTTTTCTAAGAAGCAGGCAATCATCGACAAAGTGCTGTCAAGCACAGTGAGTGGAACTGCTTGCATCAATGACACAACGCTGCCGTTTATTCATCCTAATTTGCCATTTGGTGGCGTTAATACGTCTGGTATCGGTCGCTCACATGGCAAGGCAGGATTCCTTGCATTTAGCAATCAGCGCAGCGTGGTCAAGCAGCGTCGCGGCATCACGACGACCAAGCTCATCTATCCGCCGTACAAGAAACAAACGAAGCAAACAATCGACCTCGTCGTCAAATATCTCTAATGATGAAAGGCGTTTTTGTAACGGCTACAGATACTGATGCTGGCAAAACAGTTGCTTCGGCAATTATTGCGACAGCTCTTCAAGCTGCTTATTGGAAACCAATCCAAAGTGGCGATCTCGATCATTCTGACTCAATGAAAATCGAGGCGATGACAAGTGGCATTGACATTTTGCCTGAGCGCCATCGCTTGACCGTTCCTGCTTCACCGCATTATTCAGCTGAGGTTGATGGCGTAGAGCTATCACTTTCTGATTTTGAGTTACCTAAGCATGATCGACCGATTCTCGTAGAAGGTGCTGGCGGCTTGCTTGTGCCATTCAATGAGCATGAATTGATGATCGATTTGATCGATCAATTGAGCTTGCCGACGATCCTCGTCTCTCGGCACAAGCTTGGCAGCATTAATCACACGTTGCTCTCGCTTGATGCGCTGCATTTGAGAGGTATCCACCTTGCGGGTATTGTGTTTGTCGGTGCAGAGACGCCTTCTACCGAGACGATCATCGCTGCTCATGGTCATACACCTATCATTGGACGCATTCCTTGGGCTGATGATTTAAATTCTAATTTTATCCAAGCAGAAGCCGCGCGTCTAAAGCCAGCGTTATTGGATGCACTTGGTCTTACGTAGTTATTTTTTTTGGCCATGCTGCTCGCTCAGCTCGCAGCACCGCGCTGCAACCCTGAGTAGTCGGGGTTCGCTCATCACATCGCTACTCTCGTGAGCGCGTCGCGCCCCTTTCCATCGCTTGTCCATATAAATCGTATTTATTTGTGTAGAAAAAATAGAGCTATAATTAGCAGTCTTAATTTTTAAAATTTTATTATATGACTTTCAAAGAATTTTCTAATCAAATACATGCTGAGTATTCTAATGCGACTGAAGGATTTGTAGCAGGGGACACAATACGCGAAATCATAGAAAAGAATTATGAAGACAGAAACTTGAGAGTCGAAAAATCAGTTAGAAGAACTTTCGGAAGCGGCAGTCATAATAATCGCGAAAAGCTACTTGTCGTCATTCAAGTAGATGATGCAGCATTCAACAAGGCAATAATAAAACGAAAAGGAATTATAGATAGGTTAGTTTGTTTTTCCAAAAGTCAATTTGAAGTTTCCTGCGATGATCCTGAGTTTTTAAATAAGATTATAGCTTCAGAAGAATTACAATTTTTACTTAGCTACCCCGATTCATCTATTTCATTAGATAAAAACAAAGTTCAATTTGTAATGGCAACACGTGGTGAGTTGAAATGTGATTATCATACCATACTAAAATCGCTTTTTGGATTGATTGATCAATTGGTGTAAATGAAAATAAACTTAGCTGCTTGGCTGAGGGATAGAAGGCGTTGTTTGAACTCCGAGTGACTGGAAGGAACTCGGAGAGAGTGCCGGATAGCCCGACCGCGAAGCGGGCAGCCCCAAATACTTCTACACAATGAAGTGAATGGCAGCCGATTATTCTGTCTACATTCGCAGATGAGTAACACACACACTACTCATCAACCGAGAGATTCTATGAAGCATCCATTTAAGCCTGAGAGTCTGATGATGTCGCATGGCTACAAGCCAGCATTATCACAAGGCGCGATCAAGTGTCCGATTTTTCAGACATCGACATTCGTTTTTGAAACAGCTGAAGAAGGCAAAGCATTTTTTGAGCTCGCCTATGGAAAACGTGAGAAAGAAGAAGGTGAAGAGCAAGGCTTGATTTACAGTCGCATCAATAATCCTGATCTCGAGATTCTAGAAGATCGACTTTGCTTGTGGGATGGCGCAGAGCAATGTGCAGTTTTTGAAAGCGGAATGTCAGCTATCTCAACTGTACTCCTCGAGTTTTTGTCGCCAGGCGATTTGTTGTTGTACAGTCGTCCAGTCTATGGCGGTACTGATCATTTCATACATCATTTTTTGCCGAAAATAGGTGTACATATCGTCGGCTTTACTGCAGGACAATCGCAAGAAGACATCATCAAAGCTGTAGATGCAACTGGTAATGCTGACAAGCTTCGTATGATCTACGCTGAGACTCCAGCAAACCCAACAAATACATTGATTGACTTGCAAATGTGCCGTCGAGTTGCTGATCATTTTCAAGGAGATGAAAAGATCACGATCGCAGTCGATAATACATACATGGGGCCGCTCTGGCAGCATCCGCTCAAGCATGGAGCTGACCTTGTCTTGTATTCTGCAACTAAATACATTGGCGGTCATAGTGATGTCGTAGCAGGAGCAGTGCTCGGTGATGCAGAGCATATTTTAAGAGTCAAAACACTTCGCACATTCCTTGGGAATATGACTGGCCCGTGGACGGCTTGGCTCTTGATGCGTAGCCTCGAAACGCTCAAAGTACGCATGGAGCAGCAGCAGGCTAATGCGCAGCGCGTAGCAGAACATCTGAGTAAACATCCAAGCGTAAAGCGAGTCAAATATCTCGGTTTGCTTACGCCTGATGATGCTGAATATCCGATCTATAAGCAGCAATGCGAAGGCTCAGGCGCGATGGTTTCATTTGACATTCAAGGAGGCGAGAAGGAAGCTTTCAAATTTTTGAATTCATTGAAACTCATCAAACTCGCAGTCAGCCTCGGTGGAACAGAAAGCCTTGGCGAACATCCTAAAACGATGACACATGCTGGCGTAGCCGATGAGCATCTTGCTGAGCTGCATATCACGGATTCGCTAGTGCGTTTATCTATCGGTGTGGAGAATATTGATGATCTGATCTGGGATATTGATCAAGCGCTACAAGCAGCCTTGACTCAACAATAAGATGCTGCTCATGTTTGTGAGTATATGTTCTTGATTTGTTTTTTGATGATGATGTCTGTGCAGCCGCCGCTTGTCATTTTTGATTTTAATCAATATGCTGATCTCAGCGAATGGTACGTGGTCGATGATGTCGTGATGGGTGGCGAGTCTGATGGCAATATGGTCTTACTCGATGACGGTACGGCACATTTTTATGGCACAGTTTCGCTCGAAAATAATGGCGGCTTTTCGTCCATACGATACAGATTTGAGCCAGAAGATGTCGAAGCCTATTCGACGATTGTATTAAAAGTCAAAGGCAATAATCAACGGTTTCAATGTCGTGTCAAATCATCAGAACGCGACTGGCATTCATACATTCAGTATTTTGAAGCACCAGATGAATGGACGGAAATCAAGCTGCCCCTTGCAGATTTTTATCCATCATTCAGAGGGCGAAAATTGGATATGCGTAATTATCCAAAAGAATTCATGACTGAGGTTTCTATCCTCATTGCCAATTATAAAAATGAATCATTTGATTTATTTATTGACTCTATTTATTTAGAGTAGAAGAATGATTTGGGGCTGCCCGCAGCAGAGCTGCGGTCGGGCTATCCGCAGTACGGTAGCCTAGCTTTTTTCTAGCACGGGGCTTGAGCCCCGTGCTAGAAAAAAATCCGCTCGCCAGCTCGCGCTGCTCCTATCCCTCAGCCAGCAGAAAGCCAGAAGAGCTTAAAATATTATAGCTCGTGATTAGAAACGAATAGAACCCCGAAGGGGTGACAGTGTAACAATGTGGAGTGGACAAGCGCTGCGAAGTGGTGGCGAAGCCAGATGCGAATACAATGAGCAGCCGAGCGTACAGCGAGCCACGTAGCATAGCGACCCGAAATGAGCGAAGCGAGTGAAGGGGTGGCCCATTCTTCTCATTCTATTTGCTTGTGCCGCGTGTGATACTATGCTTGCCAAATTTATTGCGAATGTGATCGAGCCTGTCGAGTAGATCTCGCTCACGATGCGAATCGTCAAATAAGCCGTACTGGAGCTCGCCATCAAACAAATGATCAAACCGAATACCGATCAGGCGCACAGCTTGATTCGGATTGTACAATTGATGAAAGAGTGTCTTGGCTGTATCTAGCAAAATCGAATCAGAATTGGTATGACTCGCGAGCATCATTTGTTTATTGAATGTGCTGAAGTCTTTGTAGCGTATTTTAATCGATACACAAGCGGTTGATTTCTTTTTTTTGCGAAGGCTGTATGCCAGATCGACTGTCAGCTGTGTGAGTTTATTGAGTAGAAAATCGAGCGAAGAAATATCTTCGTGAAATGTCCGCTCAGTGGATATCGACTTGCGCTCACGAGTAGCGACTATCGGTGAGTGATCGATGCCTTGCGCACGGCGGCGCATAGAGCGCCCGTATTTTCCAAATTTGCTCACGAGTAGATCTTCTGGAAAATTGGCAAGCTGCTCTATCGAATGAATGCCGAGCTGCTTGAGTTTGACTTGTGTCTGTTTGCCGATGCCTGGTATTTTCCCAACGGGCATTTTTGCAATAAATGATCGCTCTTCGCCCGGATAGACAACTCCAAAGCCGTCAGGCTTGGATTCGTTTGTGCACATTTTAGCGATCAAGCGGCTTGTGCCGAGCCCAGTAGAAATTGGCAACTTGGTTTCTTTGATGATTCGTTCGCGGAGAGCCTTCGCCCATTTGACGCAGCCAAAGTGCTCGTCCATGCCTGTAAGGTCAACATAAAACTCATCAATAGACGCTTTTTGATAGAGCGGGGCATGATCATCAATGACTTTTGTGACATTTCTACTGTGCTCGCTGTAGTTGCTCATTCCGCTGCTTACGACGATTGCATCAGGACAAAGTCTAAGCGCTTGAGACATTGGCATAGCCGATCTGACTCCAAATGCGCGTGTCTCATAGCTGCACGCTGCTACCACGCCGCGCCCTGATTTGCCACCGATGATGACGGGTTTGCCAATTAGGTGTGGATTGTGTAATCGCTCGACTGAAACGAAAAAACAATCGAGATCGAGGTGTAATATGGCGCGCTCAAAAGTCAAGTGCAACAATTTGTTTCAAATGTACGTTGAATAAATTGGATGAATCACAAGCAGAAATGAGGAGATGGCTTATTCTTTGACAAAAAGAGGTTAAGAGAACGTCAATCTATTTCGTGGGCTGACGCATGTACGGTTATCTTGACGTTCTTAATTGAGTAAATCGATTTATGAACCTACCTACAAAAAAGAATTTACGCCGATTCGGAGTGCCAATTCTTATTTTACTTGCTGCATTGACGAGTTCTCATTCAGATTCGCGATCGTTTGAGCTTGCAAGAGCAATGGAGATCTATGCTGCTTCGTACAGAATAGCGAATGAACATTATGTTGATGAAGTTGATCCATCTGCACTTATGAAAGTGGGAATGGATGCCATGCTCAAAACACTTGATCCGTACACAAATTATATTTCTGCTACTGACATTGAGGCCTTCCGATTGAAGAATCAAAGCAATTTAGCTGATGGTGGTTTTTCGACTGCTCTTCATGGTGATCGACTCATGATTACAGATATCATTCAGAATTCTCCTGCTGCTGATGTCGGACTAGAAATCGGTGACGAAATCATCAGTATCGACGGAACAAAAGTGAAAGATCAAAATGACGATGCTATTGAGCGTGTCTTGCTTGGTTCGCCAGGAAGCTCAATGAATATTGCTGTAAAAAAGATGCGCACTGGCAAAGAAGAGCTTGTACAGGTCTTGCGTCAGAAAGTTGAAAATCCGAATGTACCATATAAAGGAATGATCGACGATCATACTGCTTATGTGAAGTTGAGCATTTTCACACAACAAGCTGCTGCAAATATTGGAGCAGCAATTACAGAATTAAAAAAAGAAAATGATGTCAAATACATCATTCTAGATCTTCGTAATAATGGCGGCGGACTTCTAGCTGAGGCTGTGAATATCTGCGATATGTTTTTGGATAAAAATCAAAAAGTCGTCAACATCATTAGTAAAACAGAGAAAGGTGATAAATCATTTGGAACTCGAGCTGGGGTAACATACGATGTTCCTCTTGCTGTATTAGTTAATGGTAAATCTGCTTCTGCTTCTGAAATTGTGAGTGGCGTGATGCAGGATGTTGATCGTGGCGTCGTCATAGGGCAACGTACATATGGAAAAGGACTTGTTCAAAATACATTTGATGTTGGTTACAAGAGTAAAGTAAAAGTGACGACTGCGCGATATTATATTCCAAGCGGCCGCTGTATTCAAGGATTTGATTACGATGAAAATGGAGATGCTTTGAACTTAGATGAGTCAAAGCAAACAGCTTTTAAAACTGCGAATGGACGGACTGTATATGATGGTGGCGGAGTCTTACCTGATATTGTCTTAGAGAAAAAGCAAGTAAGTGCCTTAGCAGAAGGATTAATCAATGAGCATATCATTTTTGATTTTGTAAATCAATATGTTTTAAAACACGAATCAATTGCAGCTGCAAAGGATTTTATTTTTTCTGATAGTGAATATTCTGAGTTTGTCAATTTTGTAGAGCAATCAGAATTTGATTATAAAACAAATACTGGTGCTAGTTTAACACTCTTAGATAAGGCGATGGAAAAGGAAGAATATTCTGCAACAGCCCAACAACAGAAATTACGTGATTCATTTGACCGCTTAAAGAAGAACGATTTACTAAAAAAAAAGAAAGAAATTGCTGCAATTATTAGAGACCAAATTGTCAATCGATATTATGGAGAGACTGGCAAGGTTGCAGCTAATCTTGATAATGATGAATACGTCCTCGAAGCTGTCGGTGTTTTGAAAGATGAAAATCGATATAAAGCAATCTTAAAATAGTATGAGAATTTAATTCGGAATACTCTTTGGATAAAAGTCGATTAAAGACTAGTTTATATGAAAACGAAAGCGAGAATACTTGGAATATTAGTTGTCATATTTGGAGTGACAAGTATTTACAATACACAAAATAATTCATTTGAAGTTTCTAAAAACATTGAGATTTTTAGCAATGTATTTAGAGATGTCAACACGTACTTTGTAGATGAAGTAGATCCTGATGCTTTAATGCAAGTTGGAGTGGATGCAATGCTTCAAAGTCTAGATCCCTATACTCGGTATATTGATGCGAGTGAGATGTCTGATTTTCGATATACGACAACAGGAAAGTATGGTGGCGTAGGATCGATCATTCGTGTGCATGGTGATTATGTAGTCGTAGCAGAAGTTTACAAAGACTTCCCAGCCTTTAATGCAGGTTTGAGAGCTGGTGATAAAATCATCAAAGTAGGAGAGCAATCAACTAAAGGCATGACTACCAAGCAGGTCAGCGCATTGCTAAAAGGTGAACCAGGTACTGATGCTCAAATCACAATTACAAGACCTATCAAGAAAGGTGAAACAACACTTGATGTCACCTTGACAAGATCAGAAATACAAGTCAATAATGTACCGTATTCTGGTATTGCTAAGGATAATATAGGCTATATAAAGTTGACAACCTTTACCGAAAAAAGCGGTCGTAATGTAAAGGCTGCTCTCGAACAACTGAAAGAGAATAACCCAAATTTATCAGGTGTTATTCTTGATTTGCGTGGAAATGGTGGAGGATTGTTAACTGAAGCGATTAACGTTAGTAATGTATTTATCCCTAAAGGAGAAGTTGTTGTAAAAACAAAAGGGAAAGTCAAGAAATGGGATCGAAGCTTTAAAACGCTAAATGGAGCAACTGATACTGATATTCCACTTGTTGTTTTAATTGATGGGCGTTCCGCTTCTGCTTCCGAGATTGTCAGCGGTGTTATACAAGATTCAGATCGAGGAATTTTGATTGGACAAAAGACATACGGGAAAGGACTTGTTCAAAATACTCGCGATGTAGGGTACAGCAGTAAAGTAAAATTGACAACTGCTAAATATTACATTCCGAGTGGTCGATGTATCCAATCAGTTAATTATGAAGATGGTAAAGCTGTCGAAATCGATGAAGAAGATCGTGCTATTTACTTCACGAAAAATAAGCGAAAAGTATATGATGGTGGTGGAGTTTCTCCTGATCTCAAACTTGATGCTTTAAAGACAACTGGTCTTGTACGAAGCCTGCTCCGCAATAATCATATTTTCGATTTTGCAGTTGATTATAGAATTAAAAATGGTGAGGTTTCTAACCCTGCATCATTTACATTATCGGATCCCGATTTTAATTCGTTTGTATCTTTTGTACAAGGAAAAGAGTATGATTACGAAACTGATAGTGAGCGTGTTTTGAAAAAGCTTATTGAAGAAGCAGAAAACGAAGATTATTATTCAGGCATTAAGTCGGAAATTGATGATTTGAAAGCTGCAATATCTGCAGATAAATCATCGGATATGATGAAACATAGAGAACGCATCAAAGACTTAATCAGTCGAGAAATTGTAGTTCAATCAAGCCATCAACAAGGTCGTATTCAGCATAGCATAAAAAATGATGCTGAAGTAATTGAAGCAGTTAATCTTCTCCAATCTCCAACTGAATATTTTAAAGTACTAGCTGGCAATTAATGAATCAATTGAGCCCTTCTTATACTCTTTATATTGAAACATCTTCCAAAACGTGTTCAGTTGCTCTTGCATTAGATTCACAGATCATTGGATCAAGATACTCAGAATCTGAGTTTAAGCACTCTAAAGAAGCAGCTTTGTTTGTTCGTGATTTATTACATGAAGCTCGAATAAAAACAAACCAAATTGCAGAAATTTATTTAAGTAAAGGGCCTGGCTCATACACGGGCTTACGTATTGGGTATAGCTTAGTTCAAGGGCTTGCATTTCCGGAAATGATTCCAATAATCGAAGTGTCTACATTACAAGCATTAGCTGCTCAAGCAAAATTCTTAAAAAAGTCAGAAATCGTCAAAAACTATATCGTTTTCTACGAAGCTAGAAAAGACGAATTTTTTGTGTGTATTTATAACGCTGACCTTAATCAAGTTCAAGATATACAAGTTTTATCAACCAACGAGTTATTACAATTTGTTCAGTCGTTTAATAGCGATCCCAAATTGCTTGTGACAAATAAATCAATCGATAAAAACCATTTGATGTCTCAATCGTTAAATGAAGCAGAACTTTTAGTGACAGAGATAAATGCACTTAACTTGTTTCGGTATAATAATTTTACGAAAAACCTAGAAGAATTTGGTCAAACTCCTTTCAGCTGCTCGCCTGACTATATCAAACAACCTTTTATTACAAAACAACGAAAAGGGATAATAAACTCAAGTAAAATCGGAAATGTCTAATATGTGACAAGCAATTTTTATTTGCTTGTTTCATGTTCTTGATTGATATTTGTTTATGTGTATATTACGTACATTCTATACATTACTTTAACACACACAATCACTTTAAATTATGGCACGTACTAAAAAAGACGTTGTAACCCTACAGAGTGGGGATGAGCCAATCAAACTCGAATACCAAGAGTTACGTAAGGCTGTTTTAATCCTCAGAGCTGTCAATCATGATCTGCGTCAATCAATCATCGGATTGCTCGAAGAAAGTAAACATCTTACAGTCACTGATATCTATGTGAAGCTTCGATTAGAGCAATCAGTTGCATCTCAACACTTAGCAATTCTTCGCAGAGCAGGTATTGCAAATACCGAGCGCAATGGTAAGTTCATTCAATATTCGCTTAACAAGAAGCGCTTAAAAGAAATTAGTCGACTCGTCAATAAATTGGCGAAATAACCAGTTGACAGTTTGCTATGTATTGAGTCTATAACATTCAATACTGCAACTTCGAAACCACAAAGGCTCCTCCAATAACTTAAATGCTAAATTATGAGCAAGTCACAATCACTTGTCAATCCTGATAATCTCTCAGCAGCTGCTGAAACTATGCGCGCACTTGCGCATCCACTTCGTATGAAAATCTTAGGCTTCATTGATAAGCATGGCGTCATCAACGTCAATAAGATTTACAATACACTCAAACTCGAACAATCAATCACTTCACAACACCTACGAATCCTTCGCGAAGCAGGGGTAGTTGAATCTAAGCGTGATGGTAAATTTATCTTCTACTCGATACGAACAAAAAAAGTCGCTATGGTAGTTGATACAATTAATAAATTCCTAGAAAAAGAGTAGGACCACATTCCTATACTCATCTTAAAACCGCATTCTTCCAAGAGAAGATTGCGGTTTTTTTTGTGATTGATGCAACCCTTTTTGAATTCATACGTAAAGAAGATTAGCCAAATCACTTATCATGAGACGAATTTTACTCTCAATCCCCCTGATATTGGTCTTCTTTGCATCTTCTGTACAAGCATTTGATGCTGGGCCAAAAATCGAAAATCTTCAAATTTCTCCAAGCAGTTGGAGCAATTTATCGATAACCGCAGATGTCAAACCAGCATTCTTGGCAAGTGGAAGCGGAGTGCCTGTTCGAGAAACGGTTCAAATCGTAACGCTATCAGGAGATATTATTTACGAAGGTTCTGCTCACAAATCTATCGAATTGCCTGATCATCTACTCGGTGATAGAGAACAGCTAACAGTAAACTTCTGTGCAATTCAAGGAAATGCCAAAAACTGTATATCAAAGGTCATCTTTGCCTCACCCAAAGTTGCCATTATCGAAGCTAAAATCGAATATCCATTCAATAATGATGTTACCAAAGGTAGATTCGAACTCGAAACTAAAGTATTTAGAACTTCTTTTGATGATCAATCTCAAGTAGAACGCATTAAAAATCACGGCCCATTGCAAGCTAGAATCGTAATTCAAGGGGCCGATCGTAAGCCTTTTCATGTGCCTGTTACCACTACAAAAGGAATATTTGATCTAAAATATAGGGACGAAGCAAAGGAGTTTTTACAAAACCAGATGAATGCTATTTATGATTCAGAAACTGTAGAATTTAATACTTCAGTCACAGGGTTAGTCTCAAACATACCATTTACCACTTCTGAGTTTAAAGAAAATGCCCTCGCAAGTATAACTACCCAAAAAACAGAAATGCCAGCAGCACAAGCCGCTCGTATAATACCAATCCCGCAAGAATTTATCACGCCAAATGTTGTTGAGCCAAAACCGAGGGAGGTAGTTTCTATCGCAAGTGAAGTTAATCCTAAACCAAAGAATGTAGAGAAAAAACCAGTCAAAAATAATTCTGAAACAATAGTCAAATCTGAAGCAAAATTGTCAGATACAAAACTTGCTCAAAAAGCTCTTGGTCAAATTGTCAAAATGGTCACTTCTGATCCTACACGTTCAGCAAAAGTAAATGTGATTTCGAGCAATCAAAATGGTGCGAAAAAAACTCTTAAACTTTCAGTATCTTTTATTGATAAATGGACAGATGCAAAAATGGAAGTAAAAGGAGTTTTAAGTGTAAAAACAAATGGGGAAAATGCTTCATTTACAATTACATCTACCAACGAGGAAGTAAAATTGATGAATGAACTTGGCGATATCAAACTCAAAAAGAACCAATCTTGGGCTTCTCTTTAACCGTTTGACATTTTTATTTGGGGCTGCCCTTCACTAAAAAGCTCCTAGTAAATTTTACTAGGAGCTTTTTATTTTCAGGTCGGGCTATCCGCAGTACGGTAGCCTAGCCGCCTCATTCCATTTCGGCGTCCGCTCGCTACGCTCGCGCTGCTCCTATCCCTCAGCCAACATTAGCATAATCGATCATCGTAGTGTTTCTGTATAAGATCAATGATTTTATTCGTCGCTCCAATATTTTGATCGATATACAAGCGAGCAGCTTGAGCAGCAGACTGTCGAGCTGCTTCATTATTGAGCCAATACAAAAGCTGTTGCTCTAGCTCTTCGGAGTTATGAATGACTCTCACAGCTTTTCCCTCGCGGCTGAGAGTGACCGCTTCATGAAATCTCGAAAACTTTGGACCAATAATAATTGGTGCTTCCCAAGCAGCAGCTTCTAGAATATTATGCAAATCACCAGTAAAACCACCTCCCACATAAGCAGCTTGACCAAGTCCATATAAGGACGATAGATGCCCGATCGTATCGACAAATAAAATACGTTTATCTATGAGGTCTTGATTATCACCTTCAAGTAAATGAGATAGTAAGGCATAACCATATCGATCAAGCTGTTTGCTCAGTGGACATAAATGTTCGACAGATATATCATGAGGAGCAATGATGATACTTACATCTTTGGGAAAACGAGGCGAATTCAAAACATCGACTAGCATTTTCTCTGAAACGGGCCATGTACTTCCAAATACAAGTATTCTTTGTTTTGGAGCAGCCCATTTCTGTATACTCGGATGTATTTGTGCTTGATCTACTCCAGCAGCTACTCGATCCACACGTGTATCTCCATAAACTTTAGCGTGTAGTTGTAGCTTTTCAATTAAAAGAGAAGCGCTCGTTTTGTCTTGTACAATGATATGATCGAGCTGATCCAGCATAGTTCTGAATACGCCTCCATACCATTTAAAATAACGATGCTGCGGACGGAAAATTCCAGAAATTAGAATTGCAGGAATTGATTGATTTTTTAATTCAATTAAATAATGCAGCCATAAATCATATTTAACAAAAATTGCTAAATCTGGATTGATCGATTTGATAAATTGTTGAGCATTATTTTTTGTGTCAATAGGTAAATAGAAAATATAATCAGCAATCGGACTTTCTTTTTTTTGCTCATAGCCACTCGGGGAAAAAAAAGTGAGTACAATCGCCAAGTTTGGATAGCGTTTTTTTAATTGCTCCAAGACAGGCTTACCTTGCTCAAATTCGCCAAGAGATGCAACATGCATCCATACCGTTTTTTGAGAAGAGGCAAGAGTAGGTACATGTTGGTTTTTTCTACCAATCACCCATTTTAAAGCCTTTTTATTGTTTATTGCTGCTATTCGAGCTGCTAATGAATAGAGCTGAATGCTAAAGTCGTATAACAACATTTAGTTAATAATAAATGTCAGCACCTTCTCCTGTAAAAATAGGAATATGCCAACCAACTTTTATAGCGAAAATAACATCGGTGCGTGATCCTTCTGAAACTGTATTGAGATCATAATTATATCCGCGGCGATTTTTAGTAAAACCTTGAATACTTTCTATTCCTGCATAAAAATTAAGCAGCCGATTGGTTGAGATATAATTGTATACGATTGATTGTCTTATTGCTGGACCCGACGAGAGTCGATCATATCCTTTGACATACGGATCTTCTAATTGCGGTATTGTACCTGATCCAGCTTTCAATCTAAATTTATGATATAACAAGCCTCCGCCTAGTGTCATTCGGATACCGCTTCGGTTTTTACCAATACTTAATAGGTATCCGAAATCTGCACCTAGGTAATAGCCGCGTTGGCTGATATTCACTTCTCCATATTCACGCTCTTGGGAGATGATATTTCCATCAGGGGTTCTTAAACCAGCTAGTGGGTCTTCTTTGATATTATTACCAAAGATGAACTGACCGCCGCCTCCAATGACAAGCCCTTTGCGTGTCAAGTAGTGTAGCTCGCCGCCAATCAAGAAATGCGTCCCAAATCGATCTGCTAAATCTGCAGCTGGAAATCCAGTGCCATACGTAGCAGTTATTAAAACAATATTTGGCGTACTGTTTTTGTCAACAAATTGTGCTTCTGCTTGCTGATAAAACATCAAACAGATCATACTCGTGATACAAATGGATACGAATGCCTTCATGTCATAAACATACGGCTCTCGAGAGAAGTATAGGCAGTCGAGCTGGACAAGCGCTGCGGAATGGTGGCGAATGTAATGAGGCAGACTCAGCTTGCTGAGGCCGAGCATACAGCGAGCCATGCAGCATAGCGACCCGAAACTGAGCGTAGCGAAGGTGAGGGATGGCCCAAATAAAAAATTGAACTGGATCAATTATGTCTGCTTACTTTTGGGTCACAATACTCCAAGATGGCAGAGCAAAAACCAAAACAGAATCAACTCAATATCGAACTCAGCGAAGATGTATCTGAAGGCATTTACAGCAATTTGGCTGTGATCGCGCACAGTGATAGTGAGTTTGTCCTTGATTTTATACGTGTAGTACCAAATGTGCCGAAGGCGAAAGTAAAATCTCGTATCATCATGACACCGCAACATGCAAAGCGTCTACTCGCTGCACTTAAAGACAATGTGCAGAAATATGAAAATCAGTTTGGTGAGATCGGCGGCTCAAATGAATTCCCATTTCCGCAGATGAATTTTAATACGCCGAAGGCAGAAGCCTAGCGGTTTTTCCAAGCTGTGAATTTCTTGTTTTCGAGCCATTGGTAAAGCGGCTTGACCACAGGAAAAATGCGATTGGTGATGATGGTAAGCTTAAAAAGCCAAGATGTGTAAACGGACTTTTTGTCTCGCTGGATACCGTTTATAATTTTCTTGGCAACATGAGTCGCTGGCTGACTCGGAAAGGCTACGGGTACTTTTTTGCCTGCTGAGTCAAAGAAATTAGTTCGGGTAGCGATCGGGTAGACCATCATCAATTGATTTGGTCTTTGTAAATCAAAGCGATACGCATCTGCCCAGCGATGGAGAGCTGCCTTGCTACCTGCGTATAGCGAATATCCTGGTACGGCCATGTGCGCCATTGCAGATGATACGATGACGACTTTGTAATCGCGGTCTTGAGCGTGCTCTCGCATTTTAAGGGCTGAATACATCGGCGCAAAGACATTGACTTGATGGATTGTCTGGATATGATCCCAGTCTGCGTTTTTGAGATGTTCGTAATAGGCAAAACCAGCATTGGCGATATATATATCAATCTGTGGCCAAGCTGAAAGTGCTTCTTGAAAAATGCGATCTGTGCTTTCTTGCTTTGATAGGTCGCAAGCAAATGAACGTGCTTGAGTTTGTTCTGCTATGTCTGCGAGTTTCTCTTGGTTGCGATCGACTAGAAATAAGTGTGCGCCTTGTTTTTGAAGAAGAATCGCTAGTTCTCTACCAATCCCCGAAGCTGCACCAGTCAAGATGATGTATTTGTCTTGTATAGTCATCTACTTGATCTGGGTTATTTGAGGTGTTGGAAATGTGAGTTTGAATGGATCAACACTGACCGCTAGCAGAGGCTTGATGCCTTCGATACTCGGAAATTGATCTCCAAAGGTTTTAATTGATTTGACGGATGCAAGTCTGCCTGTTCCGCTGCCCTTAATCGATGTTCTGATAAGCTCGTTTTCTCTGGGCTGCACAAGGCTGATCGGCAAAAGAGCTGTCGTAATTGGAAATCGAGGTCCATATGGTTTTATCGTAGCATCAAAATATTGATCTCCTTGATAGTTGCCAGTAGTTCTGATGATCCCGTGATCATCTTTTGTCCGAGTGATCTTGCTTGTCACTTTGGGTATTGCCCAATTTTTATTTCCCCATTCAGTACTGTCGTCTGAAGTCACGTGTATGTGGGAGATAGACCAATTAGTTTTGCCATTTGGGAATGTAAATCGTCCTGGGATAAAGAGAATCTCACCGTAGGGTCCGACGGGAGAATTGTCATAATCGACAAGCATAAAACACCCAAAGCCGCCACGAAAAATCGTATTCGAATCATAGATTGAATTGGGAAATCGATTTTCAAAAGACTTTGGAAAACGAAAGAGAACGATCAATCCGCGCCCAGTAAGCTGCCATGGTGGAGGTGCATTCACAGATGCAAGGTACAAAGCTTGAAAATGCTTAAAAAAGTGCCATGTCTTGCTCGATGTCAGCCTCGATCCATACAGAGTCAACATTGAAAATTATTGATATTTCAAGCATTTGAAGTACTTTAAAGTCGTTAAACGCGTTTGAGCGATATCATTCATGATGTATTGATGGCATGCTATTCGCAAGTTATCAGTAGATCAAAACCTGTTTTTGTTATGAAAACGATCATATTAGCAGCCATCTTCGTTCCGTTTACCTACTTTTTAGGCGGTGGAATCGAAGAGGTCGCCAAAGCAATACGCAATGGTGATGTCGAAACTTTGGCGAATCATTTTGACGAAGAAATAGAACTCGCGATCAATGACGAGGAAGACCTTTATGACAAAGCAACTGCAAAAGAAATGCTTGCTGAGTTTTTTGCTTCGACTTCGCCAAAGGCGTTTAAAATCGTGCACAGTGGCCAAGCAAAGAGTAATGCTCAATACTGCATTGGTGATTTTACAACTGGAAAAGGCGTTTATCGCGTCTCCTTTGTGACAAAAGGAAGCGGTGATGATTTCTTGATCCAAGAACTCCGAATCGAAAAAGAATAATCCGATTATCTATAGAATAACAAACGGCAGTTTGCACAAGCAAACTGCCGTTTGTTATTTGTGGACTCAAGAACCACATACTATGGCATTGACACATCACGCAAGGCAGCATCACATCCTCGATCAAGATTTACTGAAGCAGTTCATCAAGCTTGGACTCGATGAAGATCTTCAAGGAGGCGATCTCACATCATTAAGCACGATCAAGTCAGAAAGTCGAACCAAAGCAAGACTTTTGATTAAGGACGAAGGCGTTCTTTGTGGGCTTCAGGTCGCACAAGCAGTTTTCACGCATCTTGATCCAACATCGACAATTGATGTCAGGATACAAGATGGAGAAACCGTCAAGCATGGAGACGAAGCATTTTACATCGAAGCCAATGCCCAAGCCTTACTCCAAGGCGAGCGCCTTGTGCTCAATACAATGCAACGTTTGAGCGGAGTGTCGACGATGTCGCGACAATTTATTGATGCAGTGGAGGGAACAGGCGTGACAGTCCTCGATACACGAAAAACAACACCACTCCTACGTTTCCTAGAGAAATATGCAGTCGTGACAGGCGGCTGCACCAATTATAGGTCGAGTCTCAATGATTGGATCATGATCAAAGACAATCATATTGATGCAGCTGGTAGCATTCCGCTTGCTATTGAGCGAGTAGGAGAGTATCTAGCTCAACACCAGCTCAAGCGCAATGTTACGATCGAGGTACGAAACCTCGAAGAAATCAAACTTGTGCTTCAGCACGGTGGCACCACTGTGACACGCATGATGTTTGACAATTTTACCCCAGAGCTGATGATCGAAGCCGTCAAACTCGTCGGAGAGCAGTACGAAACCGAAGCATCAGGCGGTATCAATTTAGAGACAATACGAGCTTATGCCGAAACTGGGGTCGATTGTATATCAGTAGGCGCATTGACACATTCGGCAGGCAGCCTCGATATGAGCCTCAAAGTAATGGACTAGGAGACATAACCGTAAACGGTTGCTCCTGCTAGCAAGCAAGCAGTCATCAGCATCATCCAAAATCGACCGTCTTTGTAGAATTTAATCTCAAGGTCGCCATACAGATTGTAAGCCGTCCAACCAAGGATTAAATATGTCAAAACGATGAATATCATGCTGATAGATGTGAATTATTGCTTATGGTTTTGTTAAAACAAATCGAGTGCCAAAGCATTGCAAATTCCTAAGAATTTGACCTTCTTTTTTTATTAAATTTTTGGGCCATCCGCCTCACCTTGTTCGGCGGTCGCTATGCTCCGTGGCTCGCTATTCGCTCGGCCGCTCCTAGAGCTTTGCTCTTCGTCGCGTCTAGCCTAGCGGCTACCACTTCGCAGCGCTTGTCCAAGCTGCTATTATGGTTGCAAAGAGTTTTTAGATCAAGACTTGACTTTGGAACAATATTTTGTACATTTTAACGTACAAGTCATAAATTTTATGAAGGCAATTACAATTTCACATCTCCGCTCCAAAATGAAATTTTACTTTGATCTCGTCAGCGAGTCAATGGATATTTTAATCGTACCGCGCAGTAATTCTTCAGATGATGAAGATGCCATCGTCATCATGTCGCTCAAAGAGTATAACTCACTCAAGGAAACAGAATATCTTTTATCTTCAGATGCCAACCGTAGACAGCTTTCGCAGTCACTCAAAGAAGCGAAAGAAAGCGATCTTGTTTCGTTTGATCTTGATTCATGAATATCGATTTCACTAAAACAACATGGTCAGATTTTGAGTATTGGATCGAAAATGATCAAATTCTCGTAATTAAAATTAAAGAACTACTAAAAGATATAAGATCTACTCCATTTACTGGTATCGGAAAGCCTGAGCCGCTACGACATGATTTAAAAGGCTACTGGTCAAGGCGCATCACGCATGAGCATCGACTTGTGTGCAAAATCAGCGGCAATAAAGGTGACGTTCAGCAATGTCTCATTTTGCGATGTCGTTTTCATTATTGATTGTCTCTATCAGGCTGAGGGATGGAAGGTGTTGTCTGAACTCCGAGTGACTGAAAGGAACTTGGAGAGAGTGCCGGACAGCCCGACCCTTTT
>JAHDHF010000014.1:0-11430 GCA_020631455.1 Saprospiraceae bacterium | reverse complement strand
CTTTTTTTAATTGAAGGGGCAGCCCCAAATAATTAAACTGATCGTATTAATACACTTCAATTGTAAAAGGCATACGCGCTTGAACGCCTTTCATTTGCTCGATTTCTTTTGCCAGTTTATAATACTTGTACATGCTTCCAGTCTGCTCTTTGATGACATCATCAGTGATTTGTGCGACTGGTGTTTTCTTACCTTCGAGGACTTCCATAATTTTCTCTTCGAGTGTTTTTGATTTCGGGAATTCTACAATCTGGAATTCACTCATACTTGCTTTGGCAGCAGCTGCTCTGAGTGCGTCTTCTGTATCACCAATTTTATCAACAAGTCCTAGCGAGAGCGCTTTATTGCCTGTCCAGACTCGGCCTTGTGCAACTTCGTGTACAGCATCGACTGTCATGCCACGACCAGTCGCGACACGATCTAAAAAGACATCATAAATATGCTCTACGCCTTCTTGGATGATTTTGCCTTCTTCTGGAGAAATATCGCGGAATGGCGAAATACCAGCAGCAAATTTTGCAGTTTTAACGGTATCGAATGTGATTCCGATTTCGTCTTTCATAAAATCTTGCATGCTCGGTATCAAACCAAAGACACCGATACTTCCAGTAATGGTATTTGCCTCTGCAAAAATAGTATCTGCCGGAGCCGCGATGTAGTATCCGCCACTCGCAGCGACATCGCCCATTGAGCAGATGACCGGTTTTCCAGCTTCTTTGAGGCGCATGAGTTCGCGCCACATGATATCGCTCGCAAGTGCCGATCCGCCACCGCTATTGACGCGCAAGACAACGGCTTTGATTGTTTCATCATCATGAATCTCACGGAAAATTTTTGCATAGCGATCACCGCCGATGCTGCCATCTGTACCAGCGCCATCGACGATGCTGCCTTCAGCATAAACGATAGCGATTTGATTTTTCTTGGCTTTTGTATCGATTTCTTTTTGATAGCTTTTGGCATAGCTGCTCAAACCGATTGCATTGATGTCTTTGTCTTCATCGATATCGAGTTTTGTACGAAGAATTGCTAATACTTCGTCTTTGTATTTAAGTCCATCGACAAGGCCTAGATTTAGTGCATCTTGAGCTAATCGTGAGGAATAATTGTCAGCAATAGATTGAAGACTATCGACTGAAATACCACGCTGCTCAGAGAGATCTTTCTTGAAGCCTTCCCAATTTTCGCTGAGGTATTCACGGACTTGAAGTCTATTTTCTTCGCTCATTTGTGTGTAGCGAACAGGCTCAGTAGCAGATTTGAATTTACCGACATGGAATACTTGTGCATCGATGCCTAAGCGATCAAGCATATCTTTCAAAAATGGAATTTCTGCACCAAAACCAGAGAACTCGAGTCCGCCAACTGGATTGAGATAAACCTCATCTGCTGTAGAAGCAATAAAGTATCCTTTCTGAGAATACATCGTATTGAAAGCGATAATGAACTTACCGCTTGTTTTAAAATCAATGAGGGCTTCTCTGACTTTGGAGGCTGTAGCCAAGCCACCGCCTGGTGCGCCAGCTTCAATGTAGATACCTTTGATTTTATCATCTGTCTTTGCGTAACGAATGCCTTCGATCATGTCTTGAAGCCCGAGCGGAGCTGAAGCTCCAAGGGCAAAAGGAGAGACATCAACATTGCCCGTATGCTCTGGCAATACTTCTGCAAAGTTGAGTTTGAGAACGCTATTTTTCTCGACTTGGGCTTTATCTCCTCCACCTGCTATTGAACCAATTAAGCCAAATGCTAGCAAAGCAAGCGCAACACAAGTCCAAGCTACAAACACTCCTATTGTAGCAGCAAATACGTATTTGAAAAATCCTTTCATAATTGAAAATGGTATAATCTGAAGCGATTGTTAAAATGATGTCGTAAATTTCAGATGAATTACTCTGAAATCGTCGATTATTCGATAAACGGCAAACCCCACTAGACAATGATTCGTCAAATTCTTCAATTCGTCCTTTTTGTAGCTTCTCTCATGAGTCTGTTAAGCCTTGAACTTCAAGGGCAGCTCGTAATTGATAATACACAAACGCCAACTCAACTTGTTGAAGATGTATTACTTGGAAATGGTGTCGTTGTAAGCAATGTTACGTTTACTGGAAATGCACTTCAAGCAGGAGCATTTACAAACACGAATTCAAATTTGTCTTTGTCAGAAGGGATCATGCTGACAACAGGTTTTACTGAAGTTGCTCAAACACAAACCGTTTACACATCAGCTGGACCAACAAACTTCTCTGATGCATCGAGTTCAACAGATGGGATTTGCTTTGATGGAGGAATATGCGAACCAGGTGATGCTGATTTAACAGCTCTTGTGGGTGATCAAACCTATGATGCAGCAGTACTTGAATTTGACTTTGTCCCATTGTCGGATACAATTCGTTTTCGTTATGTTTTTGCATCAGAAGAGTACGATGAATTCACTTGTAGTGAATACAACGATGTCTTTGCATTTTTGTTAAGCGGCCCTGGTATAGCAGGTGTCCAAAATATTGCTTTGATACCTGGAACAACTTTACCTGTAGCAATCAATAGTGTGAATAGTGGAGTATCAGATCCTTTTAACGGTAATCCTGCAAATTGTAGTGGAGCAAATGGATCTTTAGCAAATTCAGCTTTGTATACATCAAATGCAGGTGGAGCGAATCTTGAGTTTGACGGTTTAACTATAACACTTGAAGCAGTAGCGGAAGTCATTCCTTGCGAAGAATATCATATTAAACTTGCAATAGCAGATGCTTTTGATGGTGCATATGATTCAGGCGTTTTCCTTGAAGCAAATAGTTTTACAACTGATGTCCTCGATGTTGATGTTTCAACTTTATTTCTCAATGATACAATTATAGAAGGCTGCGATACTGCCACTGTATTTTTTACAGTAAGTGATCCTGTGACATCACCTTATGTAGTCAATTATACAATACTTGGCAGCTCAACTGCAACTAACGGAACTGACTACCCTGCGATTCCAGCTTCGGCAACCATTCCTATTGGGTCTGATTCGACTGGATTTTTTATCGTTCCTTTTGATGATGGATTAGTTGAAGGAACTGAGTTTATTCAAATCGAAGTACAAACGAGCGTATGCACATTTGACACAATCACTTTATTTATTGAAGAGCAAACACCTCTACTTCCGCCTATACCTGCTTGTGGAACAATTACAGATACGTCAATCGAATTTACTTGGCCAGCTTTAGCTGGTGCTTCTGGATATGAAATCAGTATCGATGGCGGGCTCACATGGATATCTCCCAATCCTGGACCACTTAGTCATGTTGTTTCTGGACTATCTCCAGGTACAGCCGTTACATTTCAAGTAAGAGGAATTAACATAGCGTCAATTTGTGATCCGAATCCAGATGGACAAATCACTTGCACGACGACTAACTCTGCTTGCTTTCTTGATGGATTTATTTTGACGCAAACAGATGCCAGTTGTTTCGGCGTTGCAGATGGATCTGTTACAGTAATTGATACAGGAGGAGTCGGTTCTGTCATGTATATTATAGATGGAGGTGCAGCTCAAACTTCTCCCACATTTGGAGGATTAAGTCAAGGAACTTATCAAGTTGTTGTTCAAGATTCAAACAATTGTACCGATACTATTCCTGTGACTATTGGCTCACCATCTGAGGTAATTTTAAACTTGATTAATTCAAACCCTCCCGGTTGTAATGCTGGAGCGACAGGAAGTTATGATGTCAATGCTTCCGGAGGAACTGGTCCGTATTCTTATTCTGATGGAGTAAGTACAAATACAACAGGTTTATTCTCAGGATTAAATGGTGGCGTTTATACAGTTGTTGCAACAGATAATTCAGGCTGCTCAGATACGTTGCAAGTGAATCTTGTTGATCCGCTTGTATTAACTATTCAAACGACAAGTACAAACGTCAGTTGCAATGGAGGAAGCGATGGAACAGCTGGCGTAAATATACTCGGAGGGACAGCTCCATTTACGTATAATTGGAATACCATTCCAGTTCAAACCACGCAATCCGTATCAGGCTTAAGTCCAGGAGTCTATCAAGTCACTGTCTCTGATTCAAATGGTTGTACGCTGACGGGCAATTCTACGATAACAGAACCTACTGCGATTACAACAACCGAAACAACAGTCGATGTACGATGTTTTGGTGAAACAAATGGTATTGCCTCAATTACTGCAAATGGAGGTACACAGCCTTACACATACGCTTGGTCCACAGGAAGCTCTACCACATTTACAGAGACAGGTCTCGCAGCTGGCAACTACACCTACACAGTCACTGACGCGAATGGCTGCACATTCATAGATGATCTCGATATAAACTCGCCTTCTCAAATCACAACCAGTGTTACAACAACAGCTGCAAGCTGCTTCGGAGTAACAGACGGTTCCGCTACCGTCACGCCAGGTGGAGGAGCAGGCGGCTATACATATGATTGGAGTGATGGTCAAACAACACAAACTGCTACAAATCTTGCAGGAGGATTTGTATACTACGTTTTTGTTACCGATGCTTCTGGTTGTATTGTCCAAGACAGTATACTTGTACCTTCTCCACCAGAAATTGTAGCAACAATCGATGGACAAAATCCCGCCTGCAACAACGGCTCTGATGGATTTGTGGGTGTCGAAGCATCGGGTGGTACTGGTTCGTTAACTTACCTATGGAATGCAGCAGCTGGAAATGCGACAACTGATACAGTATTCAATGTCGGTGCGGGTAATTATGAAGTCACAGTAAGCGATGCTATAGGTTGCTCCGTTATTCTAGACATTTCAATCACTGAGCCTGCTCCTATAGGAGCTAATTTCTCTGTCGTGAATGTCCTTTGCAAAGGCGAAGCGACTGGACAAGCAGTCGTCACAGGCAATGGTGGTATCGGCGAGCCATACACTTATCAATGGGATGCCAATACTGGCAATCAACAAGGAGATACAGCTGTCGGACTTGTTGCAGGAACATATTTCGTAACCATCACAGATACCCTTAGCTGCCAAAGCGTCGAAAGCGTTCTTATACTCGAGCCAGCTGAGTACTTAGATGGCGTTACTGAAATCGAAGACATTACATGTTTCGAAGGGACAGATGGTTCTGTTACGTACACAGTCTTTGGAGGCGTTCCACCGTATATGTATAGTATTGACTCCTTGACATTTGGACCAGAAAATGCCTTCGTCGGATTGACAGGTGGTGACTATACTGTTTATGCAGTTGACAATAATGGCTGCGTAATACAAGAAACAGTCACACTTCAGCAGCCGCAAGAATTAATTGTCGATATTCAGATCGGAACTGACACGATTATTCTCGGAGATTCGACACAGCTGATTGCTTCAGTCAATCGGCCTCAGACAGATAGCATTGCTTATGCTTGGACATTTAATCCGACTGGTGGATTAAGTTGTATAAATTGTCCTAATCCATATACTGCTCAGCAAGATCATGCGACATATATCGTGACAGCTACCGACGAAAGCGGCTGCTTCGATATGGATACAGTTACGATTTATATTGATAAAAATCGAGTCGTATATGTCGCTAATGCATTTACTCCAAATAGCGACAATATCAATGACGCATTATTTGTACAGACCGGAACTGGAGTCGCACAAGTCGATCGCTTTATAATTTATGATCGCTGGGGCGAGCTCGTTTTTGAATCTGCTGATACACAACCAAATGATCCAAGCGTCGGTTGGGATGGTACATTTAAAGGAAAAGAAATGAATCAAGCAGTCTTTGCATGGTATGCAGAAGTGACATTTATAGATGGCTATAAAGTCATACTAAAAGGAGAGGTTCAATTATTACGATAAGCATTATTTTTTAATAATACAAATGGGCATCCGCCTAGAGAATATTCTCTAGGCGGCGGGCTATTCGGCAGTACGGTAGCCTAGCTTTTTGTTTTCTATTAAAAATAGAAAAACAAAAATCCGCCCTAGCGGGCGCTGCCTTCTATCCCTATGCCAAGCTGCTTGGACAAGCGCTGCGAAGTGGTGGCGCAGCCAGACGCGAAATGAAATGAAGCGGCCGAGTGAACAGCGAGCCACGGAGCATAGCGACCCTGAGCGCGAAGTGCGAAGGGATGGCCCAAAAAATAATTAATTCTGATCTCGATGACGCTGCTCCAAAAGTCCTTCAAACGGGTCTTCTTCAAAGTAATTGCGCTTTAACTCTGGAGGGGTAGGCGGCTCTTCCTCTTCATCAAATTCTATTTTATTTCTGAATAGAAAAGCTGCTACTAAACCGACTGCTGCACCAAGCAAATGACTTTCCCAACTAATGCCTGCTTCGCCTGGGAATAAACCAACGACTGATCCACTGTATAATAGAACAATAGCAAGCGATAACACTACCGATCGGAGATTGCGTCTAAAAACGCCACTCCAAAATAAATAGCTCATCATACCATACACAACTCCACTAGCGCCGATATGAGATGTATTTTCTTTGGCAAATAACCATACTAGAAAGCCAGTCAATACATACATAAAAAGAACGGCTGGAGCTGCTGAACGTCTGTAAAAAAGAAGCATGATCGTCCCACAAATAATGAAGGGCACACTATTGGAAATTAAGTGTGCAAGATCACCATGTAGAAAAGGCGATGTCAATATTCCGATAAGTCCGGATGGGTTACGAGGACGAATACCGAGCGCCCATGTTTCAAACTGTGTCAAGTAAGAAAGCAAGTGAATAATCCACCAAACTGCGACAATAAGTAGAGTCGGGTAAAGACTACTTTTAAATGTTGGTATCGTTCTGTTTTCAGTTTGGGGCATACTCTCTATAAAAGGAGACGATGAGCGTTTTCGTTCAGTTGCTTAAGGTTACAAGATTACTTCATGAGAAGTATTAAAAGTGTCGAGAGTTCCAATACTTTTGCACCACTAATAAAACAAGAACAATGACTGAGCTTTCGAGCAGATATGCGCCAAGTGAAATTGAGTCAAAGTGGTACGCACACTGGATGTCTCAACAGTATTTTGAATCGACTCCTGATGAACGTGAACCATATACGATCGTGATCCCGCCGCCGAATGTCACGGGTGTGCTTCACATGGGCCATATGCTCAATAATACTATCCAAGATGTACTCATCAGACGTGCTCGACAGCAAGGATACAATGCATGCTGGGTACCAGGTACAGATCATGCCTCAATTGCGACTGAAGCAAAAGTCGTCAAGCTGCTGAGAGAGCAAGGCATCAAAAAATCTGATCTTAGTCGTGAGGAATTTCTGGAGCATGCCTTTGCTTGGAAGGATAAGTACGGCGGAATCATCCTTGAGCAACTCAAACGACTTGGAGCCAGTTGTGATTGGTCGCGTACGCGCTTTACGATGGAACCAAAGCTGTCGGAAGCTGTCGTCAAAGTCTTTGTTGATCTATACAAGCGCGGTCTTTTGTATCGCGGCCTTCGTATGGTCAATTGGGATCCTGAGGCGCAAACAGTTTTGAGTAATGAAGAAGTCATCTACAGCGAAGAGCAAAGCAAACTTTACAAAATTCGCTACCAGATTGAAGGCTGCGATGAGTTTTTGACAATTGCAACGACGCGACCTGAGACAATACTTGGGGATACTGCAATAGCTGTCAATCCAAAAGATGAGCGCTACTTGCATCTACACGGTAAGCGAGTACTTGTACCGCTGATCAATCGTTCTGTTCCAATTATTGCTGATCGCTATGTTGATCTTGAGTTTGGAACTGGTGCGCTCAAAGTCACACCAGCTCATGATATGAATGATTATGAGATTGGCAAACGACATGATCTCGAGACTGTAGATATTTTTAATCCTGATGCGACTTTGAGCGAAGCAGCTCAATTGTACGTTGGTCAAGATCGTTTTGCTGTGCGCAAACAGATCGCGAAAGATCTTGACGCAGCTGGTCATCTAGTTGAAGCTGAAGATTACAAGAATAAAGTTGGACGAAGTGAGCGGACAAATGCTGTCGTTGAGCCGCGCTTGAGCTTGCAGTGGTTTGTCAAAATGGAACAATTGACAAAGCCTGCTCTAGATGCTGTGTTAACGAATGAAGTCGAGTTTTTTCCAAAAAATCAAGTCAATCTTTATAAGCGCTGGATGGAGGAAAATCGCGACTGGTGTATTTCTCGTCAGTTGTGGTGGGGACAGCAAATACCTGCTTGGTATCTAGGCGAAGAAGTCTTCGTAGCAGAGACATCAGAAGAAGCACTTGCTCAAGCAAAAGAGAAGACAGGGAATCAAAGCTTGACGATTGATGACCTTCATCGCGAAGAAGATGTCGTCGATACATGGTTCTCATCATGGCTTTGGCCAATTAGTGTTTTTGATGGCTTTGATAAAGACAAAACCGACTTTGACTACTATTATCCGACTTCAGTACTCGTTACTGGCTGGGATATCATCTTCTTGTGGGTCGCTCGTATGGTTATGGCAGGCTATGCCTTCAAAGATCAGCGGCCATTCAAAGATGTTTATTTCACTGGAATGGTTCGCGATAAGAAGCGCCGCAAAATGAGCAAATCGCTTGGCAACTCTCCTGATGCACTTGAGCTGCTAGATACATTTGGAGCAGATGCTGTTCGCTTCGGGATGCTTAACAGCTCGCCTGCTGGTGGCGACTTACTCTATGACGAAAAACTCATCGAGCAAGGACGCAATTTCTGTAATAAGATTTGGAATGCGCTTCGCCTAATCAAAGGTTGGCCTCAAGCAGACAATCCAAATACAGAATCACGAGCAGCCAATGATGCTCGCGCTGCTGAGTGGTTTGAAGCAAAATTAAACACTGCCCTTAGTGAGATTGACGAAAAAATGAAGTCATATCGACTCAGTGAAGTGAGTACAATCTTATATACACTTATTTGGGATGACTTCTGCTCCTGGTATCTCGAAATGATCAAACCACCTTATGGCGAATCAATTAGCAGCAATTCCCTTGAGCGCACTTTAGATTTATTCGAACAGCTCATGGCTGCACTACATCCGTTTATGCCATTTGTAACAGAAGAAGTTTGGCACAAACTCAAGGATCGCCAGCATGGCGAAGATTGCATTATTTCTTCTTATCCGAAAGCTGAAGAAGATTTTAGCTTAGATCAAAACGATACAGTCGAGCTTGTTAAAACACTTGTCAGTAGAGTCAGAGAGCACAGACAGTCAAAGGGAATTTCTCATAAAGTAGAGCTTGCTCTTGAAGCAAAATCAAGTGACGTCATCAAGCAGCTTATGTCAGATCAAGGCGCAATGAAAATCTTGATCAATCTCGCCAATTTGAGTCAAGTCGTTATCATCGATCAACCATCTGCAGGTACAGCCTCGATTATGATTGCTACTGATCAATTCTTCATCGAGCAGCCGCAAGGCTCTGTTGATGTCGAAGCAGAAAAAGAACGCATCCAAGCAGAAATAAAGCGTTTGACTGGTTTCGCAATTGGAATTGACAAGAAGCTACAGAATCAGGGCTTTGTCAACAACGCACCAGCGAAAGTCGTAGAAATGGAGCGTAAAAAACTAGCAGATAGTCAAACGAAGATTACATCATTACAGTCAGAACTCGAGCGACTTTCTTAGCAACTAGACGACAGATTAGAGTTTATCTGATTAGACAGCCCTCGCAGAACGAATTTTCATTCGTAGTTGTGAGGGCTTCTCACTAAATTTGTAACGTTTAAACAACTTCTTAACAAACTAACTTAATCATGACTAAGTTTAACTCTCTATTACTTGGCGCATTTATGGTCTTGCTTAGCGGCAGCCTTTTTGCTCAGCCAGCAAACAACGATTGCTCAGGTGCAATTGACTTAACTGTACTCCTCGGAGCAGGTACAGGTGTTGTTCAGTCAGCAGGTCCGTATGACAATACGACTGCTACGACTACAGCGAATGATCCAACAACAGGTTGGACATGCTTTGGTGAGCCAGATGGTTCTGGCAATGCTCCTGCTCTCGAAAACACAATGTGGTATTCATTTACT
The DNA here is from genome assembly GCA_020631455.1 of Saprospiraceae bacterium. Lineage (GTDB taxonomy): Bacteria > Bacteroidota > Bacteroidia > Chitinophagales > Saprospiraceae > JAHDHF01. Next base: position 1,459 of record JAHDHF010000014.1, on the reverse strand, counting down.
GGTGATGGTAACCTCTATTTCATCGAAGCAACTTCAACAGGTTGTTCAGTAACAAATGGTATCACTGATAACGATACTCAAATTGCAATCTATTCTGGCTCATGTGGTGCTTTTGTTGACGAGGCTTGTAATGAAGATGGTCCAAATGCATCTACAGGAAACTATCCTTCAGGTTTGAATTTCCAAACAATGCCAGGTGTGACATACTACATGATGGTAGACGGTTTTGCATTCAACGGTGTAAAATCTGAAGGTGAGTACTGTGTTACATTTGAGCAGCAAGCATCAGTTACTTGTTCTGATCCTGCCGTAAGCGGTGGTACTGTCTCAGTAGCTGCTGATACAGTTTGTGCAGGTACTACTGTCGACCTTACTGTTGTCGGCCAACTTGCGCCTACTTCTGGTGCAGTGAATGGTTACAGCTGGGTTCTTTCTACAGCTGACCTTGCTGGATCAACAAGCCCAAATACAGATGGCAGTTTCCAAGGTGGTTTCCCTATCCTTGCAGCAGCTACAACACCACTCAACTGGGATTGGGATGCAGGTGGATGGCCAGCAGGTACATACTACTTCACGCTTGTAGCGTTTGGTAATGCAACTGACCCAACTCCAGCCGACGGTCCTTCAATCCTTGATGTAACATTCGATCCTGCATGTACATTTGTTTCAAACTCAGTTCAAGTAACACTTCTTCCAGGTACAGATCCAGCATGCGGTGCTGCTCCTATTGCTTGTGGTGATGCTACAATCAATGCTGGAACAGTATCAGGTTCAGATACGATTTGTAATAATGAGTTAACTGATCTTGTCGTTACTGGTTCTGTGGCTCCAAATTCAGCAGCTGAATTTGGTTTTGGTTTCGCTATTTCTACTGCTGATATTTCTGGATCAGCTGATCCTTTAAACGAAGCTTCACTTATCACAGGTTCAACTGTTACACCAGTCGCTCAAGCAGGAGCATACGCTTTTGATCTTGGTGGTGCTGGTTTCCCAAGCGGCACATACTATTTTACACCTGTTGTATTTGGTAATGCTACGACTACTGGTACGTTTCTCAATAACTACACACTTGATTTAGCTTGTACATATACAGGTACTTCTTTTGCAGTTACACTAGTAGATTCTACTAGTTCATTCTGCTTGACTGGTCTTATTCAGCAAGACGAGCGTGCATTGGGTGTCGAGTCAGTATTCCCAAATCCTGCAAGCAGCAATATCACACTTGATATCACAGCAGCTAATCGTGCAGACGCTACAGTAGCGATTACATCAATCACTGGTCAAACAGTTATCGTTGAGCAAATCGAGCTTCAGTCAGCTACTAACACAATCAACTACGACATCAGTGCACTTCCAGCAGGAATGTATATGATCACTGTTCGTACAGCTGAAAATATTGCGACATCAAAGTTTGTAAAGCAATAATAGCTTTTTGATTTCGGTCGCCCTGAGCGATTGA
>JAHDHF010000148.1 GCA_020631455.1 Saprospiraceae bacterium | reverse complement strand
ACTCCTTTCGCTGGCTCATTGATTGGAAACTTGACGTAGCCATTTCCATTGGAGACCACTTTTGACATCAAGGCTGTGTATTTGGTCGAGATGTCTTTGTCATCAAATGTGATGAGCAGCTTGAAGCCCATGACGTCTTGATAGAATTTGACCCAGCGATTCATATCGCCAAGCTCAACATTGCCAACGCAATGATCGACAAACAAAAGACCAAGATCTTTGACTTCCTTGAGTCCTTCTCTCGCTTCAAAGCCTGGTATAAAGACGCCGTTGTAGTTTTTGCGCTCAATAAATTTGTGAATCGTCTCTCCGTATGTATGGATCGCTGAAACGACGATTTCACCATTTTCATCAGTCAATGTTTCTGGCTCGGCAGCAATTGTCGCACCACGAGCAACAGCAGTTTCGAATGATTTTTTTGCATCATCTACCCAAAGCGCAAGGACTTTGACACCGTCGCCATGCTGCATGACATGCTTGCTGATTTCGTGATCAGGATGCATTGCTGAAGTCAAGATGAACCGAATTTTACCTTGTTCGAGCACGTAGCTTGCTGCATGTGGATAGCCAGTCTCTGGGCCGCGATACGCGATCAGTTTGAATCCAAATGCGTGCTGATAGTAGAAGGCTGCCTGCTTTGCATTGCCGACGTAAAATTCGATGTGATCAGTACCGAGAAGCGGTAATTCATCAGTAGCGACAGATGCTTGTGATTGTATCAATGTATCCATAGTGTGGTTTCGTTCTGCTGCAAAAATACGCAGACTTCATGTGGCAAAAAAAGGGAATCTCTCAACGCGCAAATTCGAGCAATAATGGAATATTGTCAGTTTGTATGCCGTCAGGGTGCATCTTCATGGCTCGTAGTGTGCCTGTGTATTCGCGCACATCAAAAATGATCGCCAATAATCCTGCATCATGGACTGATTGGACAGTAGATTTATCGTATCTCAGAACAGAAGCGACGATGCCTTCTGCTTGAATTGCTAAGGCATTTGGAATTGCTTCTAGTGGATTGCTTGTATCGAGCATGATGCGTGTTTGTGTGTTGAGCGCTCTTAATTTTTGAAGTAATGAATAATTCGAGCTTTCACAAATGATTTGTGATCGAAACCCTGAATCTACTAGGAGCTTTTCTAGAGCACGAGCATACGAATCAAGATTGGGCGAGCCGCCTGTACAAGTATTGGCAGTTTTGATATCAAGGAAGAATAAGTAGGGGAGTCCTTGATACTGTTGGATGATCGTTTCGAGTTTTTGAAGTGGATGATCAGCTGAATTATGACTGAGTTCATCGAGGTAAAAACACTCTGATAATTGTTGATCATTTAAAGACGAAATACAAGAAACACAATCGGTTTTCGTGTTTAACTCATTATCATGATATATCCATAAAGTCGAATCGAGACTGAGCTGAACATCGAGTTCGACGCCATCGGCTACAAGTCCATCGAGCGCGTATTGGATAGATGCTAAACTATTATCTGGAAATGGATTGGTACTCGAAGCAAATCCTCCACCTGCATGACCGATGACGAGGACTTGTCCGTTTAATAAATTGTCATTTGAGTGCAGGTCTGGTTTTGTGCAGCCCAATCCAAATAAAACGAAGAGTGGAATCCAAAAATGCTTAAGCATCTCCCGAAGGTACGACTGCTGCTTTTTTCTTTCTGCGTAGTGAATTGTAATCGAGGAAATACAAAAATTTAATACTCAATTGATTGACTTGATCTTGCTGGAATAAATTTCTCAGATTTCGACCGTAATTATTTTCAATGACACCACTGCCTTCGAAAATGCTGTTTTTATAAACGACACTCATTGTGCTTCCTGGCGCAAATTGCCATAGAAAACCAGCATCGATATTAAAGACATTAAAGTTTTGATCATAATTACCTGTAAATGTCGTTGCGCCAAGATTTCCGTCATCATCAAGCTCGAAAAACTGATCATACTCAGCACGAGCCCAATAATGGCGACCTGCAATTTCGAAAGACATTGTCGGTGTAAATAAATACCGAACTCCGAGTGTACTTTCTATAGTTTTAAAATCGAGATTTCCGAAAATAATTTCGCTGCCATTTGTTGTCACATAATCGCGCGTATTATCAGTGATGCTAATAAATGCGCCTGGACGAATTGTCAATTTATTATTAACACGCCAGCGCGGATTAATACTCGTCCAGTATTCGTTGCGATCCCATGCTTTGCGAGCATTATGACCGATACTCATATCAAGAGCGATTGCTTTTCGATAATCTGAGCTGATCCATCCGTTCCATGAATAAAATGGTGTCATTCTGAAAATTCGACCTCTCTCTCGAGCACGAAACGGATTATTTTCCCACCAAGGAGAAAAATTGACATTTCCACCAAAAGCAAAGAAGTTTTTTGTATTAAAAAAGAAGTTTGTCCAAAAGCCTGCTTCGTAAAATTGTCTAGGCGAATGAACTTGATTGTACCAAGCGCCAGCAGAAATATTTGCGCCATTAAATATGCTGAATGGTTTTAGTAATCGATACGTTACACTTGCATTGTGATTGATCTCGTTGTTACTTCTTAAAAAACCTAAATCATTTGGATTATAAGAAGGACTTTCTTCACTTCTACGAATACTCCAATTCAGTTTGCCACTTATTTTACTATAACTCACATCATACGCATAGCCTCCAGAAGTCTCCCCTTCTGGAAGAAAAAGCTGGCTGATTTTTGCACTTCCACTTGCAGCATATTTTCCTTTTGAGCCAGGCATACGCCAAGCAGCACCAGTCACAAATGCATCTCTAAATTCAGCTCCATCGCGCCAAACAAATGTGTTATAAAAACTCATAAAACCATTATTGGGCAAGAGCTTGTCAATAACTATCATATTGTAATTTGAAAGCGGTTCTGTTCTAAATTTTCGTTCTTCTCCTGATTCTATATCACGAATTGTAGCGTATGTATTTGCTGTAACAGCATTAAAGAAACCTACACCAAGTCCATCTTTAGTACGACCTGATATTTTAGCGGCATTTAATAATTGCGGCGCACTCGGATTATCGACGATTTCGTCAAGCGCATTATCAAGTGAATCGTATCGTATCTCATTATAGACATCAAAGCGTTTTGTCGGAGAGCTACCGATGCGTCTTGAATAAAAAACATTGCCCCGCTCGAATAAATCGACACCTTCAGTAAAGAAAGGACGGTTTTCATCAAAGCGTTGCTCAAATGGCCCAAGATTTAATTCGACATTATCAAAACGCGCATCTCCAAAATCCGGAATAAGCGCCATATCCAATGTGAAGTTTTCTGTTATTCCATACTTAAGATCCATTCCGCCACTAAATGATTGGCGAGGTTTCGAATCGCCATTAGCAGCAGGATCAATACGAGTATACGAAGCAGCAAACGGCGTAAACGAAAGTCGGACAGGCGGTTTGATATTTTCTATTCCTTCGAGGACGCCAAATTGATTTGCAAAACCATCTTTTTCTGGATCAATAAAGGACCAATGACTTTGCTCTCGATTGTAGCGCGATTGGCGTTCGAAATTGATTCCCCACTTTTGAATGTCTTTATCCGAAAAACGGAGTTGACTGTATGGAATTTTAAATTCGAGTGACCAATGGTCATCATGGACTTTCATGTTTGACCAAAAAACTGCATTCCAATTAAAATCAAAGCTGCCACTATTTACAGCAAAATCTCCTTGTACACCAGCCGAACTAATACCAAAAGCAAAACATGATTGTTTGGTCATCAAACCATCGATCATCACCCAAAAGGCATCTGAATTACTTCCATTGTCTCGTACTGACAATTCACGAAGCAATGAATCACGAGGTACAAAACACCGAGCACCAACATAGATCGCTTTATCATCATAAGCGATCATAACTTCTGTTTGATTATGAGCTCGTTTTCCTGGGTCTGGATAATTCCGAATAAAATCTGTCGCTACGTCAAGCTGCGACCAAATCGGTTCATCGAGTTCGCCATCTACTGTTATGGCATCTTTTATCCGAGCTGCAGAAAAGGATTTAACCTCTGAGTCGAGTTGATCTTGAGCCACTAGGGCAGTTTGGAATAATAGAACTCCGAAAACCAGAAAACATAACTTGTTCATAATAAAGTGGGGTTATACTCACAAGGCGGCTGCAAGATGGAACCAATGATGTATTCTATCTCACAATGAAATGTAAAAGTCTTCTTAAACATGATTATACTGGCTCTTCTTCGACAAGCGTAAGCAGATACTCCACAATATGATAGAAGCTATTGCTTTCAAGTCAAAACTTAGTAGCAACTTTGCAGCAGACTACCGTCTCAACTACATATGGGAACATTACTTTTCTTTTTTGTATTTTCAATAGCCTTTAGTTTTTTATGCTCAATCCTTGAGGCAGTGCTATTGAGTGTTACACCAACCTTTGTCAATCGGAATATCTCTGAAGGCAAAAAATTTGCGACTAAACTAAGTGAGCTTAAATCTGATGTTGACAAACCGCTAATTGCCATCTTGACATTAAACACTGTAGCACATACAATTGGTGCGATCGGCGTAGGTGCACAAGCAGAGTCGGTTTTTGGAGGAGAAAATAGCCTTATCATCCCGTATCTCAATATCCCTATACCAATAGTCGGGGTTGTATCTGTCGTAATGACACTGGTCATTCTCATTGCATCTGAGATTATACCAAAGACGATTGGAGCGAATTACTGGAAAGGGCTTGCTAAATTCTCGACCTACACACTCAACTTCATGGTCAAATTCATGAAGTACACAGGTATGCTTTGGATTTTGCAGCTTTTCACGCGCATGGTGGGCAAAAAGAAGAAGAACATCTTCTCACGTGCTGATCTACAAGCAATGGCAAGCCTCGGTATGGAGCAAGGCGTCTTCCAGCAAGAAGAAAACATCATCATTAGCAACTTGATCAAATTTCCTGATGCGAGTGTACAAGAGATTTTTACGCCACGTACAGTCGTTATCGCCGCAGAGCAAGAAACCAATATCCATGATTTTTTCATGGAACATCCCAAGTTGCGCTTTTCACGTATTCCGATTTACGAGAAGACAATTGATAATGTCACGGGCTACATTCTCAAAGATGATTTGCTGACAAGTATTATAAAAGGCAATCAAGAGCAGCCACTCAGATCGATACAACGAAAAATGGTAGCCGTGAGCGAGCATGTTACCTTGCCGGCCTTGTTCAATATCTTTCTCAAACAGCGAGAGCAGATCGCACTCGTCGTCGATGATTATGGCGGCATGGAAGGCATCGTCACACTCGAAGACATCATCGAGCATCTACTCGGTCGTGAGATTGTAGATGAACGCGACACCGACGTCGATCTACGCGCCAAAGCAAAAGAAGACTGGAAAAAACGTGCTGACGAACAAGGTCTCGAACTTGCAGAAAACGAAAGTGAAGAAACACTCGATATGTTTGAAGATGCAGACGAAATCGATGCAGAGTCAAAACG
>JAHDHF010000147.1 GCA_020631455.1 Saprospiraceae bacterium | reverse complement strand
GAAATGAAATGAAGGCAGCCGAGCGAACAGCGAGCCACGAAGCATAGCGACCGCGCTGCATAACAGCGCGGATGGCCCCAAAAAACCTGCTTATAAATCGTAGTGCTGAATGATCGAGCTCAACTCTGTTTCAATTTCTTCTGACGAGTATCCAAAGTCTTCAATGTTGTATGAATGCTTGCTTTTGTAGGTGCGAGACTTTGATGTTTCTGTTTTTAGTTTCTGAAGAAAGGTCTCAGACGCATCTATATTAAAGTATGTATAAATATCTTGTACGACTTGATACGGTTGCTTTACGAGCTCAGTGTACTTGACAACGTATAAATTTTTGGCTGGAAGTGTCTCTCGCTGATCTTCGAAATATTGATAAAATTCGATTGGTATTTTGGAGAGCGCTCGGTGTTGCATTGATCCAAGCTTGATGTCTGGGCTATGTAGCTTCCAAGGCGCGGCAAACATGCTCGAAAAGCTGGGAACGGCTTTGAGTGGATTGCGAATTGGATAAATAATGCGTGCATCTGGAAAGGCTTCGAGTACGATCTGGAGCCGACCAGTGCTGATGACATTTTTGGAAAGTAGTGTCTTTTCTGGTTGCGTCGCGTAGTGAAATCGCTGAATGCTGCTCTTGAAATATCGTTTTAGTTTGTCACGAACATTAGGTGAAAGGCGATCTGGAATTGTCAAATACTCGAATTCCTCCATATAGGGACAGAGCAAACAGATCGCAACAGTCAGCATCGGAAAAATGTACATCCCTTCATCTTCTTCGCTACTGTTGATGCCTGTAGGATGAATGTCTTTCCAGCCGTCAAAGGCTTTGTCGTCAATCCAATCTGCGATTTTACGTCCTGGGCTGCCGATCTTTTGGTCGATTTTGCCTAGAAAATCAATAAACCTCAAAATGGTTACGCTTGGGAAAATAGTGTGATACAGAAGGGTGTAATTGTAACGCTCTTCATCTAGGCACAAAAGTCTATGTAAATACGTCGTGCCGCTCCTAGGATTGCTAATGATGAAGACTGGCTCTTTGATATCGATTTTGCGATACTTCGGGTAGAGGATTTCGTCAAGTAGGCGGCCAACGAATAAGATAACCCCAAACAAACTCCACAGGTAAAGCATGATAATCGTAAAGAGTGCTCTTCTAAACCCAAAATGCTTGAAGCAATTGAGATACAAGATCTTGAAGTAGGTCTTAAGGTGGATATAGAGCAGCTCGGGGATAAAGAATGCCATAATCAGCCGCAAAGTAAACTGATGGGGCGCACTTTACCTTCATCAAGTTTTGTGTGTTGATATTTGCAGCATGTTGCTCGATGTTATTTTTCCAAATCTTGATCCTGCTTATCAGACTTCACTTCTTTTGCTCGGCGCTGGCATTCTCCTCGCCATAGCTGCTTTGGTAGCGAAGTATAAGGATGCTTTGCTCCTTGCCCTATTGGCTTCTCTCGTCAGTATTATGTGTATTGGATTAAGTGGTTTTCAATATTGGCAATCACAAAAAATATCGGAATTGCGAATAACAGATGATGCAATCATTGTCTACGATCAATCAATCGACTTGCGCGAAATACAAGGCGCTTATTTTGGCTATGCAAGTCAAGATGTGATGACTGTGGGCAAACTCTTTATGGATGATCAAGCGCCTCTACCCGACTCGACTCGTGCATTATTTTTAGTCGTCGGAGCTACGCAGCAAGCTTTGCCTATCTCAGCAGCTAATTACGATATTGATTCTATTAAATCTACTTTAGATAAATTATTGCTGAGTCAATAATTTATCAATCAATACTTGGATAACGAATTTGATGCTCTCGGAGCATTGATTTTGCTTTGCTCAAAAATTGCGATTTGGACATACTGCCAGCTTGAGCAGAATATGCGTCACCTTGTGGATCTACGAATGCCAAAAATGGATAACTTGATACTCCATAATTTAAGACCATGAGTTTGCCTTCGCCTTTTTCGCCATTGACTTTATAATTAATAAAATTGGCGTCCATAAATCGCTTGATTTCTGGATCTCGAAAGACTTCTCGATCCATGATTTTACAGGGCGCACACCAATCTGTATAAATGTCGATAAAGATTGGTTTATTTTCTTTTTGAGCGAGTCCCCGTACTACGCTCCAACGAGCTTTTGAAAATTGAATGCTGCTTTTGGCATTTGATTTAGTTTTCGATTTTTTCTTAGAGCCTTTGCAGCCTAAAATTCCAATTAAAAAAACAGAAAAGAGAGCAAGAATAAAATATTGAATGGTAGGTTTCATAAAAAATCAATTTGAATAAAATTATAATTATCGATTTGAGAATGTCATGACGCCAAGCAGCTGGTCGTACTGACTTCCAAAAGGCGTATAATACACAAGGATTGTATAATTATTTTCAGTTTCGTACCAGTCGCCATCAAATGTACTTGTCAAAAAACCTTTTGTCTTAGGTTGTTGTAAACCGTAAGCATATTCATAGAATCCTTGCTTGAGTTGGACAGTTGTTTCGTAAGCAGAATGGCGATTATTGTACTCCATCTTAAATTCTTCATTAGGTTGCCAATTATTCATTTGACCAAGTAGATACACAGCATGATCATCTGGGAATGGTTGCTCAGCTTGTATGCTAAATGTCACATCAGCATAATCGCCTTGTACTGCATCATCGCGCTCGTGGATATTATCAATAATAAATCCGCCATTAGCATCTTCATAAAATTGATAACCAGCTTTGCGTCGATCTGGATCAAGGTACAACATGACATCATAGCCTTCATCTTTTTCTTCGAGTTGATAGACGCCATCAGCCTTAAATCGAAAACTCCTTAAATCAACAAATCGAAATTCTTTGCCAGCAGGAAAAATTAATTTATCACGATAATCAAAAATCATTTGCTCAGGCTTGACAAAGAGCGGCTCAATATCCGTAATTGCATTATCCCAACGATCATTTTGCATCAATACAGCAGAGATCGTACTCCTTGGATTTTCGAGTGTAACGCCTTCATGCGCAACTATAAATTCTATCTCTTGATGCGTTTGTGAATACTTTACATTACGAGGCGTTAATGAACGAGCTTCAATAGAAAACACAGGATCAACCACCATAAAACGACGTGTCAAAACGACATCTTCGGCATCTCCATTTTGATACACAATTAGAACATAATTGCCGCTGATTCGCCATCGTACATCTTCATTTGGAAAAGCAATTTCATAATGCACATAATCGACAGTTGTATTAAAACTGTATTCAAACTCTTCTATTGTACCGTCATTAAAACCATCTAGAAAATCAAGATCACTCAACTCGCTCGATTCCCAATTTTTATTACAATGCACAAGTCGATATCCATACGTCTCGACGGTCTCAGAAAGATCATCAAATGTTAGAATCAAGGGAATATCACGCCGCAAATCCACCACAGGTAAATCTGTCGTGCCGCCTGCTACACGCCAAGTTACCGCCCCTATTGATTCTTTGACAACACTATCGCCCCAAGTCTGCGCCATGAGTGGCAGCAACGTCAGCGACAAAACAAAACTTAGTAATAAACGCATTGCCACAAGATATCCAAAATACATACCATCTCAACGCGGACGAGGATTATTGAAGTATGTATGGGCCATCCGCTCCGAGTTTACTCGTCGCGGTCGCTATGCTTCGTGGCTCGCTGTACGCTCGGCTGCCTGCGGCATCTGCTCGTTTCACTCGCACCACTTCGCAGCGCTTGTCCAGGAAACTTTTATTCTTTTATCATTGGTCTTGGTACAGGCGGTATAATACCTTCTCCCATAATGTATCGTTGGTCAGTCTTTCGATAATAGATATTAAATCGAAGGTCTTGATTTGGCTTGATCTCAATCGTGTATTCTTTATTGAAATAGCCGACAAAGCGATATGATAAAACATATTCTCCTGGCTCGAGTTTAATTGAATATGTGCCATCGATATCTGCTAGACAACCTGTAATTTGTACTGAATCTTGAAGAACATACAAAGCTGCTCCTATCAGCGGCTCATTATGCTCGTCTAGAATAATGCCGCTCAATGTTTGAGCAGAAATACAACAACTAGAAATAACTAAAAAAGAAAAAAGTAAAAAAGCTCTCATCGAAAGCGCCTTACTTGATCAGAGTTATAAATTGCTCCTGACGTCGTATTCTCGAGATCAAACAAAGGATTTGCAAAATATTCAAAATCATCACAAATACATATTTCCTCCATGTCTAATGGAGTATTCATCTCTTCATTTGAGTAATGAAAATCAAGATTTTGAAGCCCAAGTCTATCTAGTTCTACATTTTCAACTTTCTTAGCTGGATAGCCAATGTATGATATTAGAAAATTATAAACTCCTGACTCTAGAATAATGCTATAATTCCCATCAAAATCTGTCGTTGCTCCTGTAACTATTTCTCCATCAAGAGTGTAGACTACAACATTTGCAGAAAAAAGTTCGCCATCTTCATCAGTTGCTTTACCAGATACAATCGTAAGCTGCGCAGAAAGAGATATACAAACACAAACGCTCAAAACAATAAACAAGAATATTCTCATAATAGAAACCTCAACTACTTATTATCGAAAGCGGCGGACTTGCTCTTCGCTAAAATGTCTGCCTGAAGTAGGATACCAGAGATTGACAAAAATTTCGTTTTCGTCAAATTCAGACCGAAGGACAAAATCCTCGTCATCATCTTCCTCTTCATAGACAAAATTGACATTGATTCGATATGTTTTAAACGGGGATACCTCTATTCCTTCAATTCGTTTCGTTGGGTAGCCGATGTACGAAAATTCAAAATTGTACGTACCAGCTCCAAGTCCAAGGCAATATTCTCCATCGAAGTCTGTACTAGTTCCTACTATTAAATCCGTACCTGAATAAACGGCTACATTCGCTGATATAAGATCGCCATCTTCGTCTGAGATATGACCTGAAACTGTTTGAGCAGACAAGCTACTGGATAAAACGAAACAAATAAAAGCGAGTAAATAATACTGCATGATAGTGTGTTTACTTGATAGATGCAGCTCAAGTATAAAATGGTGTAAGCAAAGCTCAAATCTTGGCAGAGGGATAGAAGGCAGCGCGAGCTGAATGCAATGAAGCGAAGCGGATTTTTTTGCTTGGTGGATAATTACAAAAAACCACCCCCGTCGCGCTTCGCGCGCCTTCCCCCGCCAGCGAGGGAATTAAGAATATAAGCAAAAAAAGCTAGGCTACCGTACTGCCGAATAGCCCGACCGTGACTGAATGAAATGAAGGAGCGGACTGCCCCACTCTACAATTTTATAATTAAAAAATGCTAGGAGCGCGCGTAGAATTTCTTGCTACCAGTCAAGCGCATTTTGATAACTCCAAAAATGGCTTCTTTAATGATGCCGCCGCTCATCTTGCTTGTGCCTTCGACTCGATCGGTGAAGGTGATCGGCACTTCTTTGATGGTGCAGCCGAGCTGACGAAGCGAATATTTCATCTCGA
>JAHDHF010000146.1 GCA_020631455.1 Saprospiraceae bacterium | reverse complement strand
ATTTACTTCGTAAAAGCGTAAACGTATTCGCCTGGGTAGCGATCATAAAATCCTTCTATCCGTACCTTTCCACTTGCAGATTCGATCTGCTTGGCGACTTCTTGTGTAGACTTGACTCGGTTATCATTGATGTGCGTAATGATAAACCCTGGATCCATATTGGTGCCTGCAATGATGCTACCACGCTTGATACTTCTGACAATCACGCCTTGCCTTCCGAGTGAGCGAGCTTCTTGCTTGTCAAGATCACGAAGCTCAAGTCCGAGTTCTTGTATCGTATTGAGATCAGTCATCGTGACTATTTCTGTCGTGTTGTCACTGTTACGGAGTGTGATTTGAGTTGTCTTCAGCTCGCTGTTTCGATAGTATGCTACGTCGATTTGATCACCAGGGCGATAGCGACCGACTTGCTCTTGGAGTTGTGGCATCGTCTTAATGCGGCTATTACCGATCTGTACGATGACATCACCACGCTTGAGCCCAGCTTGAGCTGCGCCAGATTTGTCCATAACTCGATCGAGATAGACGCCATTTGCATTGGGTAAGCCCTCTCTTTTTGCAAGATCTGCATCAACTTCGCGAATGATGACGCCGAGGAAGCCGCGCTGCACAGTCCCAAAATCAATGAGATCAGCCATGACTTTTTTGACAAGGTTGGCTGGCACCGCAAATGAATAGCCTTCGTAGCTACCTGTCTCTGTCAATATCGCGGTGTTGATTCCCACGAGATTTCCTTTAGTATCGACAAGAGCACCTCCGCTATTGCCAGGATTGACAGCTGCATCGGTCTGTATGAAGGACTCGATGCTTGCATCGCTTTCGAGAATATTGATATTACGAGCCTTGGCTGAGACAATACCAGCCGTGACTGTTGAGTTGAGATTAAATGGATTGCCTACTGCAAGTACCCATTCGCCTACTTTGACATTGTCACTATTCGCAAAGCTGAGATATGGTAGTTGTTTTGATGATTCGATCTTGATGACTGCAAGATCTGTACTTGGGTCGCGCCCTACGACTCGCGCTTCAAACTCTTGTTTGTCATTTGTTGTAACTGTGATTGATGTACCACCTTCGATCACATGATTGTTTGTGATGATATAGCCATCAGAGGAAGTAATTACGCCTGATCCCGAAGAAGAGCCTGATCTCCAGCGCCCTGGAGTACTCGAATTGATATACACGACGGCTGGCGTTGCAGCTTCTGATGCGCCTATAAAATTTTCGGGCATTTGAGAAAAAGCATTAGCACGATTTGCTTCTTCGCGGCTTAGTATTTCGTTGAGTTTTCGATCGAGCGCAAGAGCATCATGGCTTTGATCATAGTTTGCGAGTGTTGCTCTTGGTTGTTCTCCAAGAATTGAAGCTGATTCTGGCAAGAAAAACTGATCGTATACGAGGATCGAGCTGATTGAGACAAGTATTGCAATTGCGACTGTACTAAGTGTGCGTGCCATAAATCTGAGTTTTTGAGTTCAATTACAAGAGAAACGCTCATTGATATCGGAGTGTTGCTCTGATTGCGTCAAGATGAAGCTAAATTTGCATCAAGTCTTTCATATAAGACGTTATGAAATCGTCAAACTTCCTATGGACAGCGATAAAGGCAGAAATCCGAGTGATGCATTCGAGGGAATTACAAAGCCAATCTTCGAAAAACGCGAAGGCAATGTTTTCGGGTGGAAGCTTTCATTTGCTGCTGCTGCGATCATCGGATTGATGATCGCGTTTATTTACTATAATCATACGACAGGCAAAATCAACTTTCGTACAGGGCAGCCTTTTGATTGGGTCGATCCAGACTCTCTTGCTGCTTGGCGAGCAGATTCGTTGAGACGTGACTCGATTATCAAGCATCATGAAGCTCTCTTACAAAAAGATACGATACAGATTGATACTAGTGCTCAATGATTAAGTTCGAAAAATATCATGGTGCTGGCAATGATTTTATAATGATCGATAATCGTCAGCTCAAACTCGCTCATGATGATCAGGAGCGTTATGCAGCTTGGTGCGATCGGCATCTAGGGATCGGAGCCGATGGCTTAATACTTCTTGAAGAGCATCCGCAGGCAGACTTCGAGATGGTCTACTTCAATTCGGATGGGCAGCTTAGTAGTATGTGTGGCAATGGAGCTCGCTGTACGGTTTCATTTGCAAAATCGCTCGGATTGGCTCAACGAGCTGGTACATTGATCGCTCCCGATGGTCTTCATACATATTCATTAAGACCGAATAACGATGTGACGATTTCGATGAATTGTAAAGCTGCCATTGAGCGCGACGGAGATGCATATGTCATTGATACAGGTTCGCCTCATTATGTCCGTTTTGTAGAAGATGTCGATGCAGTAGATCTTATCAGCTTTGCACATTCGATACGATACAGTGAGCGGTATAGAGAGGTTGGAATCAATGTCAATATCGTAGAGCATGGTTCTTCCTTGCGGATGCGTACTTACGAACGTGGTGTCGAAGATGAAACGCTTGCTTGTGGGACGGGTGTGACTGCTGCTGCATTGATTGCGACATTTCTCTCGCCCGATCAGAAATCTAAATGGCAAATCGAGACACGTGGTGGCTTGCTGTCAGTCGAGTGCACATATGATGGCAAGCAGTTTACTGATGTGCTTTTGACTGGACCGACGTGTAAAGTCTTCGAAGGTTCAATTTAATTTTTTGGGGCCATCCCCGCGGCTACGCCGCGCGGTCGCTATGCTTCGTGGCTCACTGTTTGTTCGGCCGCTCCTACGTCGCGTCTGCTCGTTCCACTCGCACCACTTCGCAGCGCTTGTCCTGGCAGAGTGCGTCAGAAGTTTTGGCGTAAGGATGGGAGCAGCGCGAGGCGAATGCAATGAGCCGATGCGGATTTTTCTATTTGTATTGCCAAGTACTTTAGTGCGTGGATCAAATAGAAAAATCTAGGCTACCGTACTGCGGACAGCCTGCCCTACTGCCTTTAAAATGGCAGTAGGGACGCCCCTTATTTTTTCATGATAAAATCTCAGCAAAAAAAAAGCCCAAACTGCATGTTGCAATTTGGGCTTTTGAATGAAACAAGTGAGTAATTACTCCCAAGTCCATTTACGGTTTGGATCGGCTGGATCGATCTTGATATCTGCTGGTCGGCTTGAACGTACATCATAACGCTCACCGTTGATATCTCCGATAATACGGAACTCTGTACGGCGGTTGAGCTGATGTTCTTCCTCAGAGCATTCGACGTTGTTAGCACAGCCGTTTGTGAGTTGAGTCTCACCATAACCTTTTGCTACAAGTCGATTTGATGTAATACCACGCTCAATCAAGTAACGGACAGCACTACGAGCACGGCGAGTCGAGAGGTCTTCATTATAAGCAAATGATGCACGTGCATCTGTATGCGATCCAATCTCTACGATGAGTGTTGGATTGTCACGCATCAATTGAACGAGTTCGTTTAATTGTGGCATGGCATCATCACGGATGTAGTCTTGATCGAAATCGTAGTAAATGTGCTCAAGTTTGAAAGTAAGGGATTGACCTTTATCATTAAGGAATGGCACGAGGTAAACATCACGCTGAATTGTCTGTGATTTTAAACTATGGGTGCAAGCATTGCTTGATACATCATTGAAGTAGCCACGCTTGTCTGTACCCTTAACTTGGTAGCAGCATCCTTCGCTAACTGACCAACCGTAAGCACCTGAAGCATCAGTACGAGTCGTTTGCTCTGGCTCTCCACAATCGTTGACAAGTGTGATTAACACCCCTGGAAGAGGGCGACCAGTACTCTTGTCATAAGCAACACCTTCGAGACGTAATACAGTAGGCGGCTCTACTGGCTCAGGACGTCGGAGCGGAATCTGAGCAAACAGACGTGATCCTGGATCGTAGCCTTTTGAGCAAGTGCTCACTTCGTTGTTGTCTAAATATGTATTTGCACTCGCATCGTAAGCGCAGCATTTGTCAATTGGCAACTCCATTGTGAATCGTCCATTGTCGCCAGTTTTGAATACTGTTCCGTCGTTACAGTCCATTGTTACAGTTGCATTTGGAACTGGTGCTCCTGTTTTTTCGTCATAGACTAAGACTTCGACATCAACTGCAGTTTTACGGAAGCTATAGATATCATCACCTCCATTGCCACCAGCACGATCTGATGAGAAGTAACCGAATGTTGCATCTTCGTTCATGACAAGTGCAAAATCATCATCACGTGAGTTTAACGGAAAGCCAGCATTTACAACTGGGCCGAATGTACCATCACGTAAATCTGCATAATAGTTATCTAAACCACCAAGACCTGCATGTCCATCTGAAGCAAACCAAAAACGCTCGCGAGCATCGATGTGCGGGAATACCTCTTGACGCTCAGTATTGATAGCTGGACCGAGGTTTACTGGTGGTGACCAGCGTCCATTTTCTAGCTCAGATACGTACAAATCCATTCCACCGAATCCACCAGGCATATCTGATGAGAAGTAGAGGCGCTTACCATCACGTGAAAGTGAAGGGTGAGCAGTATTGTACTCGCAGCTGTTGAATGGCATACTTTGAAATTCTCCAAATTTGTCACTATCAGCTTTGCGTACAGCACTTACAACTTGTAGAAGGATTGTTCCTTCTTGGTCTTTGCATGCTTTTCCACTGACGATGTGGTTACGGCTATAGAATACTTCTGATTGATCAGCATTGAATGAGACGATTGCATCGTGGAATCGTGTATTTAGATCACCGAATGTTTGCTTCACTGGGCGATCGTAACTGTATTTGAACGTTGATTCATCTACAGTGTTACGTCCAGAGTAAAACAACTCAAGGAATGCATTACCTGTCCACGTGTGAATACGTCTCACAGAAGCTCCTTTTTCACGCTCAGAAGCGAAAACAATTCCGTCGCCATAAAAAGCAGTACCAAAATCGTCAAGGCTTGAGTTGATGTCAAGGTGCTCTATAGTGTAAAGACCTGCGTTTTTCTGCATCAGATTGTTCTGAGTGCCTTCTTCACATGCTTTTGCTAAAAGGCGAGCAGATTGATCATCTGGACGCTCGCTGATGTATTCATCAACCCATTGTTTTGCTACTTCGCATTTTCCATTTACTTGGAGTGCTTGAGCGTAGTAGAATTTATTCTTTACATCTGCTGACGGGAGGCGAACAACTTGTCCGTACCAATACTCAGCTTCAATATAGTTACCTAAGTGGCGGTAACAATCTGCGAGACGCATTTTAGCTTCATCAACATCTCCTTTATCAAGGATAGAGAGGTACTGCTCAATTGCACCTTGGTAATTGAGCTGCTCAAAAGCTTTATTTGCTCTAGCAAGTTTCCCTTTTTGTGCGACTGCAGCTCCTGAAGAGAGCGCAATGACACAAATTAAAATTAAAAGTCGCTTCATCAACATAATGGTGATATTTCTTAGTAGGAGGTATTCGGCGTTCGAATGATTATTCTCAGTAGATCTTATGATTACTCGTAATAAGGATAACGAGGCGT
>JAHDHF010000145.1 GCA_020631455.1 Saprospiraceae bacterium | reverse complement strand
CGATAAATCGGGACTGCCTACTATCCCTATGCCGTTTGGATAGCTTTAGTGAATTGAAATTGCAGATAAGCTTGAGCATAATTACTTTTTTCCCTTGCATTCTTGAGGTACAAAATCTCAAAAAGAAAGAGCAAATTCTGCTAGAGTTTATCAGTAGCTACCTTTGTTAGGCACAAGCTTTATTCTCTTTTTAATTTGTGAAATTCATTTCAAAAGTTTCTTGTTTTAAATGACCTGTCATACTTTTTAGAATTGTAAATATTCCATTTTTTCTAAGAGCCATAATCATTGGGTAATTTTTTGAATCTAAGATTCTATAAAAATGTTCAGGATTGTATCTAACCATATTGCTAAGGTGATAAAATGCTAAGGCAATTGATAAATCTTCACTAAAAACATTTCGCCTTCTTGATTCAATTGTTTTTAAATGAAACTCTTGACAGGTTTGACAGTAATAATTGTCAATATAAAATTTGTTGATATTTTTATTGGAGTAATTCTGTGCTGCATTTAGAGTGCTGAATGTTTTTGTAGCTTGATAGTATTGCTTGTTAGCGCTCAGTTTAAAATTATTAAGTGCAGGCATATATCTTGGTTCGGGTAAATTTAGTATAGCATTTGTATGTTTTATTAATTGAAATGTTATTTTTCCATTTTGTCTAAATGTTTTTGTTTTCAATATAATTTGAGGTACTAAATTATTTGATGATAGTTGATACTCTGCAGAGATATTTGCTATGTTTCGATAAACATCATCAAGTTTTACTCTAATTCCTCTATTTGAAATCAGTTTTCCCGATATGTACTGATAATACAAAGGAATAGTGCCTTTCTTGAAAAATTTCAATTCTTCGTTCAAGAAATTTTTTGTTGATGGATTATCATTATACTTCATGCCATGCAATTTATTCTTTTGTAAATCAGAACCTTTTTTTAGCGCAATTAAATGACACTTAATTAAATTTAAACAGGCATAATAAAAAGGTAGGTAGGATAATTCAGGTTTACTTTCTAGTGCTTGATGAATCAAATCAATTGCCAATGTCATGTGTAGCTTAATTTGCGCAGAGGCTTCTTTAATTTTATTCGAGTTTGTGAATTTGTGCTTATTTTTTAGAATGTCAGAAGTGAATTCTTTACTTTTGAAAATTGAAATATAGTTTACTAACTCCTCAAGAAAATCATGATTGGTGAATATTAAATTTTCATCTTCGTATCTTTGTGCTTTGATTTTCATTTTATTTTTATTTATTTTTTACGTTCCCCGTTCAGCTCAATCTACTTGGCATTGAGTTGAACTATGCAATTATACGCAATTGTGCAAAAAGTCCATATATCTATTGTGCATCAGTTGTCAACGAAGGAATAGAACGAAGTTTATACTTAAATTATTTTCCCTTTTCGGACAAGCGCTGCGAAGCAGTGCCGCCTTGCGGCAGACGCGATATTGAGCGTAGCTCAGGGAGAGGCCGAGCGAACAGCGAGCTGCGGAACATAGCGACCGCCACGAGCGTAGCGAGTGGGGGATGGCCCCATAATAAAATAACACAATTCGATGTGTTATTGCCAAAGTGACACGAGAAGCACAAGCCCTGCTCCAAAGGCTGTTCCGCTCAGCCAGAATTTCCAGTCGCGCTGCTCGCGATTCAAAACTTCTATGACTAAAAATGTTATAAATGCATAAATCGCAAAGACGACAAGCTGCCCGACTTCGACACCGATATTAAATGAGAGAACAGTCCAGATCAGATCTTTACTGTCGCGCAATAATGGCAAAATCTTACTTGAAAATCCAAGCCCATGCAGCAAGCCAAATACAACTGCGAGCGCACTCGTCAAGCCGACATTACTTTTTGTGCCTTTATTCCAAAGGATATTGTAGACGCCTGTGAGCATGATGCTCAACACGATTCCTGTCTCAATCCATTGGGTCGGAAGCGTCGGCTTAAATGCTGCAGCTATAAAGAGTGAGATCGTATGCCCAACAGTAAATGCGGTTATGAGCAATGCGAGCTGCCTCCACATCTTGATACGAAATGCACAACATAAAACAATCACAAAGAGGATGTGATCGAGCGCACCAAGTGTCAAAATATGCTGCCAGCCGAGCTTGAAATACGGCCAAAACATAGTCGATTATTTGCCTTTGAGCGCCTCGCGAGAGATGACGAGCTTTTGGATCTCTGATGTTCCTTCGCCGATCGTGCAGAGTTTGCTATCGCGATAGAATTTCTCTACTGGAAATTCTTTGGTGTAACCATAGCCACCGAAAACCTGCACAGCATCAGTCGAGACTTCGACACAAACTTCTGAAGCGTAATACTTCGCCATTGCAGCGATTTTGGTCATGTATTCGCCCTTGTTTTTGAGGTCGGCTGCTTTGCGAGTCAAGAGTTCTGCTGCTTGAATCTTGGTCGCCATATCAGCCAGCTTAAAGCTGATACCTTGGAATTTTGAGATTGGTTTTCCAAACTGCTCGCGCTCTTGTGAATACTTGACTGAAGCCTCGTAAGCTCCTTTGGCAATACCAAGTGACAAGGCTGCAATCGAGATGCGGCCGCCGTCAAGGATTTTCATCGCTTGGATAAATCCGTCGCCTTCTTTGCCGAGTAGTTGGCTTTTATGTACACGGCAATTATCAAAGATCAATTCAGCAGTTTCGCTCGCGCGCATACCGAGCTTGTCTTCTTTCTTGCCGCTTGTAAATCCTGGTGTTCCTTTTTCGATAATGAAGGCTGACATTCCATGGCTGTCAAGCAACTCGCCAGTACGGACAATCACAACAGCAACTTTAGAGCTGATTGCATGTGTGATCCAACACTTTGTGCCATTGATGACGTAGTAATCGCCATCTTTTTCGGCGACGCACTTCATGCGGCCTGCATCAGAACCCGTATTTGGCTCAGTCAAGCCCCAAGCACCAACCCATTCGCCACTCGCGAGAAGTGGAAGGTATTTTTTCTTTTGTTCTTCTGTACCAAAGGTCAAAATGTGTCCAGTACACAAGCTGTTGTGAGCTGCTACGCTGAGGCCGATGCTGCTACACACTTTGGCTACTTCTTCGATGACTGTGATGTATTCTTGATAGCCAAGTCCGCTTCCGCCATATTCTTCAGGCACGAGCACACCAGCAAAACCAAGCTCGCCGAGCTTCTTAAATAGATCAACAGGAAAGTATTGAGCCTCGTCCCATTCCATGACGTGAGGACGGATGTGCGTCTCAGCAAAATCGCGAGCACTGTCTTGAATGAGTTTGAGGTTTTCTGTCATTGATTCCATAGCAGCTAAATGTCTTTTACGTGCTGCGAAAGTACAACATCAAAGAGCTATAAAACTATCCAAATCGTCAAGCAAAGATCAGATCAGCCTTCGTCCATCTCCCAAGTGTTGATATTGTTGACTTCTTCGATAATGCCGAGGTAATTCTCATAGCGTTTAACGGTTAGATCGCCAATTTCGAGAGCAGCTTTGACAGCACAGCCTGGCTCATTGATATGCAAGCAATCTCTAAAGCGACAATTAGAACTTAGTTCAAAGTACGGACGAAAATTATGCGCAACAGCAGCAGCCTCCATGTGCATAAATCCAAGCGTCTTGATTCCTGGTGTGTCAATAATACGTCCACCAAAATCAAGCTCAAACATTTCAGCGAAAGTCGTCGTGTGCTGACCTTTACCGTGATAATTGCTCACTTCTTTAGTCGAGAGATTTAAGTTAGGTTGGATGCCATTGATCATTGTACTCTTGCCGACGCCGCTCTGTCCTGTGAGCATTGAAGTTTTGTCTTTGAGCAGTTCACGTATTGTCTCCATGCCTCGACCATCTAGAGCAGAGACCATAACAACTTTGTAGCCAAGATTCTCGTATAAATCGCGATGATATACAAATCGCTCAATCGCTGCATCATCATATACATCACCTTTGTTAAACACAATGATCAAGGGAATATCTTGACTTTCTGCTAGCAGCATGATCCGATCAATAAAACCTGGCTTTAATAGCGGCTCGACTACTGTAACTACAAGCATGATCTGATCGATATTCGTAGCGATGAGATGCTGATGCATCTTCATGCGCGGCGAGCGGCGAATCAAATAGTTTTTACGCGGTTCTATTTCTTGAATTGTACCTGTTAACTCTTCAGCATCGATGGCTGCAAATTTGACTCGATCACCTACAGCGACGGGATTCGTCAGCCTGAAATTTTCAAGACGGAATTTCCCTTTAATACGACACTTAAAGATGTCTGAAGACACGTCTTCTCGGACATCATACCATTTGCCAGTACTTTTTATGACAGTTCCGCTTTGCATTGCTAGAAGTCTAGCGTCCAAATGCCGCCTTGAGTTCCGACAACATATAATCTTCTATCAATACTTTTCATCGCGTACAAATCCTGTTCGACTCCAGTATTGATTTTCGACCATGTGATGCCTCCGTTTCCTGTATGCCAGAGTAAACCAGAATTTCCGCAAGCAAAGCCTTCATCAACAGTGTAAAAATGAACATCTCGAAACTGAGTATCAGAAACCGTTAGTCTATTTCCGTTGCGCAAAGTTTCCCAACTTTGGCCGCCATCGATTGTTTTGACAATATTACCCGAAAATCCGACAGCATAGCCAATACTTACACTCGGGAAATCAACAGCCTTGAAAAAATCGCCGTCTGTAGAATTGTATTCCCAAGTCAGGCCGCCATCAGTCGTCATCATAATTAATCCATATCCAACAGCGTGAGCTGTTTGAGCATCAGTCATCACGACATCTGTCATCTCATGTCCTAGCGAATCATGCGCTACTACGAGATCACCATTCATGGCATACGAAGCACCAATACCAAAACTTCCGCCGCCCACGATGATACCATTGCTTGCATCCCAATAGTCAATTCCATTGCTTGGGGTATTTTCTGGAAGCTCGATCTCCACAAGTGGGAGGCTAGGAGAGCGTCGCACATAGCGCGAGCCAAAACCAGCGATACGTAACTCGCCAACACCAAGGCAATCGACGGCATTCAGCTCAAGACCAGTCAAGGTATCGAGCGCCCAAGTCAAGCCGCCATCAGTAGTAGTTAGCAAAATTCCTGAAAAGAATCGCTCTCCACCGACGATATAACCGACACTCGGACTCTCAAAACAAATGTCATGTAAATCAATCTGCGTCGGACTCACCAGTGGCTGCAAAGGCAGATCAAGATCATATTTTGAACATGACATCAATCCAATACAAATAAGGAGAAGAGGAAAACAATACTTCATCAAGACAAATGTACGAATGTTGATGGGCCATCCGCTCCTTGCTTCGCGCGTCGCGGTCGCTATGCTCTGTGGCTCGCTATTCGCTCGGCCTCAGCAGAGCTGAGTCTTCGGCTGCGCCTCACCACTTCGCAGCGCTTGTCCGAAGAGTGATTGTATATTTACCATAAGTTGGTTATGCGCATTGCGCATACCATATAGAAATTGCGTGGTTATGCGAAATTTCGTATAACAGAACCG
>JAHDHF010000144.1 GCA_020631455.1 Saprospiraceae bacterium | reverse complement strand
GTCAAGAGGAGATTGAGGTCTGTGTACTTCATCTTAAAGCGCTTGCTGAGGTGCAAGTTGGTCAATTTGCGCTTGTAGATGTAGACACCGTTTCGGAGTCCTTTATTATTGTATAGTAGTGATGAGATACCGCTTGATGTTTCCATTTGGATCAAGAGCGTCGTCAAGATGTTGCTGACTGCTTTGCTGGCTGTCTGCCCTATACGACTCGCCATATTGGGTACACAATAATGGATGACATCATGCTCTAGGAATGTTGGGCGCTCATGCGAGGTGACGCGCGATGTCGCGAAGCAGCCGCCTTGGTCGATGCTGACATCGATAATCACTGAGCGCGGGCGCATACTGCTTACCATCTCATCACTGACGATGACAGGAGCACGACCAGTCTCGGCGTGAATGGCACCAATCGCAACATCGGCTTGCTCGAGCTCGCGAGCTAAAATATCTGGAATAATAGTGGAAGTGAAGACTTGGCGTCCGAGCTCACGCTGCAGGCGCATGAGCTTGTACAGATTATTATCAAAGACGCGGACATCTGCGCCCATGCCGATGGCAGCACGAGCAGCACATAAGCCGACCATGCCTGCTCCTAGGATGACGACTTGTGTAGGCGGTACGCCTGTGATACTCCCAAAGAGCTGCCCGCGCCCGTCGCGCATGGAGCTCATCAATGTTGCTGCGATTTGGACAGAACTCAGCCCTGCCATTTCACTCAGCGCACGTACAAATGGAAATTGATCTGCGCTGCCTTTGATGTATTCCCAGGATAGGCAAGTGACACCTTTGCCGATGAGCCGAAAAAGGATTTCGTCGCGCATCGTCGGGAGATGAATGGGCGAAATAATGACTTGATCTTGCTGAAATAACTCGAGCTCGTCTTTATTGGGCGGTGTCACTTTGAGCAGCAGAGCGCTTTTATAGACTTCTTCTTTGCTGCTTGTGAGTTGGGCGCCAGCCTCTGAGTATTGATGATCTTCGAAGCCGCTCCGTATGCCAGCTCCGCGCTCCATGATGATGCGATGCCCGTGACTCACGAGCAGTGCAACTGCTGAAGGCGTCAACGAAACGCGCGTCTCTTGAAATTTTTTCTCAGACGGTATACCGATGAATAATTGATTTCGCTGAGAACCAATTTTTAATGGTCGCTCTTGTGTCTCGACGAGATCATCGATCAATGATTGTGGAATAGATACTTTCTTGTGATCAGCCATAAGGAGGGAAGAGCTAAAGGAGGAAAGTCAAGATAAGTCAATTCACTCTTTAATTACAGAAATGATTCGAGATTGATCTTCAGCTGTTTGAAATCGAATATCAAGATACGGGCGGTCAATTAACGGACGAATGACTTCTGGCCACTCAACAAAGCACCAGCTACTTGACGAGATGTATTGATCGAGTCCGGCCTCAAATGCTTCTTCGGCGCTATCGAGTCGATAGCAATCAAGATGATACAATGACGAGCCGCTCTCAAGCAAATATTCATTGGCGATGGCGTACGTCGGGCTGCTCGGCGAGTCAATTGTATTGAGTGCTTGTGCCACTTGTGAGACAAATGTCGTCTTGCCAGCTCCTAGATCACCAGTCAATAATATCAAAAGCGGAGCTTGAGGATGACTCAATAGCTCATCAATCAAATCTTGGTAATCGTTTATATCGCGTACGATGTATTGCTGCTTCATGCTTATCGCATCAAGGAGATTTTACCGATTTTTTGCTGCTCATTCCCTTCGCACTTGTATCGGATCTTGTAGATGAAAAGACCAGAATTTTGTCTTATTCCATTGTAAGAGCCATCCCATTTGCCAAATGGATCTGTCGAGTAAAAGACTCGACCGCCCCAGCGATTGTAAATCTCAAAGGAGACAAAATCAAGCGCAATCTGCGGATTTGTAATGAAGAATTCATCATTTAAGCCGTCTTCATTAGGTGTAAACGCATTGGGTACAAAGAGCGCATTACAATCAAAGTCTCCTGGGTCAAGCACTTCTATACGGATCGTATCAGTCGAGATGCAGCTGCCATTGTTGTATGAGATTGTATATGTCGTTGTGGTATCGGGAGTGATTGTCGTGTTCGCACTTGTAGAGTCGAGGACACCTGTAGTTGGAGACCAACTCACAGATGTTGCACAAGTGGCTGTCGAAAATGTATTGACAGAATTGCCAGCAAAAACAAGCGTGTCAGAACGATTTCCAATCTGATCGATCGGAATGTACGTGTCGAAAACCTCAGACTCTGTCAAGGCGCGATTGTAAATACGCAGCTCGTCAAGCACGCCTTTGAAGCGATTTGTCCCGCTCCCGACACACGGACTGTCTCCTACGAGCAAGTTTGAAAGATTGGATACATCGATCACTTGGCTCCCGACGACGGTGCTCACGCGCTCGCCGTCATAGTAGATATTCAACTCTTCGCTAGAGCGCGTCACAGCCACATGGCGCCAGCAGCCTGAGCCTTGATACGAGGCAATATTATTGACTCGGCGACCTGTGCTCTCGCTCAACTCTGCGCTGATCGCATCACCAAAGGGCACATAATCAATCGTCAAAATGCTGTCGGCTGTGCAGTCTTCGCGCTTGTTGATGATGACTTGGCGGCCAGCACTTTGATCCACTTTCATAAAAAACGAAAACGTAAAATCGATCTCTCTGATCGCTTGATTGACCAAGCCAAAGATCTGCATCTCATCATCGACGCCATCAAACTCAAGCGCCTGACCAGAAACACCGCAGACACAATTTGGGGAGCCAAAGAGTACACCGTCGGCTGCATTGCCGCTGAGATCAACGCCATCACAATTGTCAAATGAATAATAACCGACCAAGCCGACATCCGTCTGACCGTAGAGCTGCCCAAGCAGCCCTGACAAAACAACAAGACAGATCAAGCGGAGTACAAAAGTTTGCATAGACATATTCACATCGCAAAAATAGTGTCATTTTAAACGCTTTCATCTATCGGCGTCGTATTCATTCTGACTTCTTTCTTTTGAGTACTTTTTATATGATGGGCCATCCGCGCCGCGCTATCGCTTGGCGCGGTCGCTATGCTTCGTGGCTCGCTGATCGCTCGGCCGCCTAGCGGCGTCTGCCTACGGCACCACTTCGCAGCGCTTGTCCAAGCAGAGTGTGACAGCTGCTGGCATAGGGATAGAAGGTGTTGTTTGAACTCCGAGTGACTAAAAGGAACTCGGAGAGAGTGCCAGATAGCCCGCCGCGAATGAACCCTGAATTCTCAGGGGGAATGAAGCGGATGCCCCAACTCTTTTTTAATTACACAAAATCACCATCGAGGATCTCCTCTGCTGTATTTTTTTCATTTACTCCCCTTGTATAGACTTTGTAGGTATAGCGACTAAATAACAGAATGATACCGACCATTGTAATCTGGACTAAATCAGTTAACATATTGGTCATCATACTCAATGAATTGCCGAAGCCTGAGTATTGTAAAATTTGAAGCACCCATTTTGCTGTGACTAAAAGAGATGAAATGGCTGCAACAATTATTAAAACCCAGCTGCCTATTTTATTCCGCATAAATAAAAGAGCAACTCCGATAAAAGCTGCGAGGGCAAGTGGCGCTCCAATAATCATAGCAAATGTATTTGATATATTATCTCCGCCGTAGCCATAAATAATCGAAACGAAAATATCAATAAATGATCGGCCGAATTCGATCAAGCCAGGCGCGACGATATATACAGCTCCGAGCAGCCCAATGGCTCGATATGAGAGCAGCCCTGTTGCTTCGATTTGAGTATGTAATTCTTCGCGGAGTTCTTTAGACATGGCGAGACCAATGATAAATGCCGTCCAACAAAGACCAAGAATTAAATACATACAGGAGGAGAAAAAACTCGCAATTTGATAACCCGAAAAATCTGTAATAAAGTACGTCAGGGAGCGGCCGAAAAAATAAAGCTGTGACAATAATCCGATAGCACCATACGCGAGTAAGGCATAACGACTTAAGTCATGACGAAGAAGGAGAAGAATCCCAGCAATGATGCAGATGCCATTACGTAGGAAAGACTGCACGACAAATACAATTCCGCTTTGATTAAAAATCATATTCATGACATTGCCAAATAAGCTAATCAATCCAAAAAGCAGCAAGCAGATTCCGATTGATTTATACAAAAGCAAGCCTTTAGGTTGTGTAGTCGTACGTGTCATAGTAAATAAATTGAGACACTAAAATACATTACTATCGAGGATGTCACTATCGTATGAATTTAATTTATCTTGTTGATTTGAATTGTAAAAGTTCTTGATGTCTTCGTTGTAGATAAATACAGTAAGCATTCCAAGGAAAAATAGTATCGGGATAAGAAATGATATCATCTCAATTGATCCTAGATTTTCTGTACTTCCTACTGTTGGAATTACAAAAATTGCGACAAAAATTGAAGTCAAGATATATCCTCCTAGCAAAAAAAAGCGCCCACTATTTCTTCGGATCAAAAAAGTGATACCTGATAGCAGTGAGCTCAAAGTTGCAATTATTCCGATCGTTGCTACTACTTCTGGCTTGTAGATAACGGATGAATTGTAAGCGAATGAAATATGTGCATAGAGAAGCCATAATATCACGCAAATAATAATAGGTAAAACACTCAGTATAAAAATTGAGAGTGGATAAAATAATCGAACACCTATGTGTCGGGTTGGATAAAACTCTCGAAGCATGGGTCTTGAAAGTGCTAAAAAGAAAAGACCACTCATCGACAAAGCTGGAACAAGCATGAGGATATGCGCAGCCCAATTTTGATAGTGATAATATATTGGGACTAGTGTTTCATTCGGTAGGGTTAAATTCCAGAAATAAAGTACTCCCGAAAAACATGAAACAAACAGAAGAAGCACTAAAAGTGTATGTAGGATATGACCAACTTTAGATTTATAAAACATCATAATGCACATAAAAAATGGAAGTACAACAGAAAAGAAGCTTCCAAGAATAAGCTCAGTGCTTGTGTATGAATCAAATCCTTGAGTCAGTATTTGATGTATAACAGTCAATAAAAAGTATAGTCCAAAAGCAAAATATCCTAAGGCTGTTATTTTATGAAGTTTCATGCTGCTCGAATATATCCATTCGTACTGACTTAAACTAAAATATCACTATCGAGGATATCATCATCCAACGTGTATTCAGATATGTCATTTGAATACAAGCATTTTATATTTGGATTAAACATAGCAGCTGATGTCAATAGAAAAATAACAAGGGTAACAAAACCAAGGTAAAGTAGGAGAACTCCATTGCTGAAATTTAGTGGACCAATTTCATGTGCAAAAAATGATAAGACAAAACAAGCGCTCAAAGCAGAACCGATAATGAATGCTTTTCGAGCTATGTTGCGCCGGGCAAGAAAGCTACCGAACGCGATACAATTTATTAAAGTAGAAACAACTCCAAGCGCGATTATGGCCATCATAAAATTTATGCCCCCGCCTTTGATAGAATAAATACAAAATGCGCCGAAAGCAAAGCAAACAACTAATGGTAAACCGTGAAGACAGAAA
>JAHDHF010000143.1 GCA_020631455.1 Saprospiraceae bacterium | reverse complement strand
TCAAAACTCGATGTCAAGTGCTTGAAATAATTATTGCAGCGACTCAATCTACGCTTCCACATTTTGGGGTCGAGAAATTCTGCTGGTGATCCATCTAATGGATCAAGAACGAGCTGATTGATTTCATGTTTTATTAATTTGAAATACAACTCCGTAATCTGATGATAGGTGATGAAGATAATTTCATCGGGAATATTAGTCTTGGGTGTCTGGAGGCCGAGTAAACTATCGAGGTGAATGTACTCCCAATACGTCGAACCATTAGAGTGAAGCAGCCCCTCGAGATAGGCAAACATATCTTGCCCCATATTGTCATACTTGTCATCGAGTTTGTCGATATAATCGAGTATGCGATGGAGATTTTCTTTCCAGTGTTTGTCTTGAGCCATTTCGTTGTTGTGTCTTCCGTTGTTCGAAGGTCGTTAAAAAACAAACGACCTACAAATAATAGACGGAAAGCTGTGAAGTACAGTTGCTTGGACAAGCGCTGCGGAGTGGTGCGAGTGCAACGAGCAGATGCGACACTGTAAGTGAAGCAGCCGAGCGAACAGCGAGCCACGAAGCATAGCGACCTTTTTTCTATTTATTTTTTAATTAAAAAATAAATAGAAAAAAGGATGGCCCATAAAACAGATTCTATTAAAAATACTAGGGATTTAATCTTCCGTATCGACGTGCAAATGGAATCGTCTCGCGCATGTGATTGAGATTACAGATCCAGCGGACGAGGCGCTCAAGTCCTAGCCCAAAACCACTATGCGGCACGCTCCCGAAACGACGCAAATCTAAGTACCATTCAAAAACATCTTGCGGCAGTTTATGCTCTTCGATTTTCTTGACAAGTACGTCAATATCAGTCTCGCGCTCTGAGCCGCCGACGACTTCGCCGAAGCCTTCTGGTGCAAGCAGATCGACGCCTTTGACATAATCAGGATTGCCGTCGACTTCTTTCATGTAAAATGCCTTGATCTTGGCTGGCCAATCGTGTACCATCACTGGTGCATCAAATACGCGTGTCAAAACAGTCTCGTCACTGCCGCCGAAATCTTCGCCATCGACAAAGTTTTTAGCTGATTCGATCCAGTTTGGGATATTGCGAACTTGCTCTTCGAGTTCTTTGATCTCTGCCTGAAGTGCAGCGATTTTTTGCTCGTTGAATTTACGAATGCCTTTTTTGACGCCACCTTTGATTGTGGCTTCGCGCTCAGCGATTTCTGCTGTGTGTTGCTCGATGAGCGCTTTGGCATGAGCGAGGTCTTCCTCTTGGAGTGCGATGGCATTTTTGCCATTAATTTCAAGCTCACCACGCAAAATTTTGACAGCATCGACATATTTGATACGCGGGAACGGCTCGGCAGCAAATTGCAGCTTGCTTGTATCCCGATCGAGCATCTTGAGTTCGGTCTCGCACTTCTCAAGGACGCGAGAGACGACGCTTCTGACCATGCCTTCGATGACAGACATATTCATGTCGTTATCAAAAAATGCCATCTCTGGCTCAATCATCCAAAACTCAGCAAGGTGTCGCGGCGTATTACTTTTCTCAGCTCTAAACGTCGGCCCAAATGTGTAGATCAAGCCCTGAGCCATCGCCATCGCTTCGCCATAAAGTTGACCAGTCTGAGCGAGATAAGCCGGCTCGCCAAAGAAATCTGTCTCAAACAATGTCGTCGAACCTTCGGCTGCATTACCAGTAAACAGTGGCGAATCCATCTGCACAAATCCATTGTCTTGGAAATAAGCATGGATGCCCATGATGACTTGATTGCGTACGCGCATGATCGCCCACTGACGGCGTGAGCGCAGCCAAATGTGGCGATTGTCTTCTAAGAAACGGACGCCATGCTCTGTCTCATTTGCCTTGATCGGAAAATCAACCGCGATGTGATACACGCAAAATGAATTGGCTTGTATCTCATAGCCACCGAGCTGACGCTCATCAGCGATTAAGGTACCGCTCACAGCAAGCGAACTCTCGCGAGTGAGCTTTTTTGCTTCTTCAAATCGCTCCTCGCCGAGTACATCTTGCGACATCACGACTTGACAAAAGCCGCTCCCGTCTCGAAAATCAATAAAGATATTCGTCTTACTAAAACGGATATTACTCACCCATCCTTTGACAGTGACTGTATCTGCGGTGTGCGAGCTAAAATTTCTAATGTATGTATGCTGTACGTCCATATCGGTATTGTTTGGTCGGCTGCTAAGCAGCCGCAAAGCTATCACTTCTCATAGACGTAGATAAATTTGATTTTGGGGCTGCCCTTCATTTCGCTACGCTTCATTCAGGTCGGGCTATCCAGCACTCTCTCCGAGTTCCTTTCAGTCACTCGGAGTTCAAACAACGCCTTCTATCCCTCAGCCGAAAAGGAACTAATATTGAATAAATCACTTTCGAACGCGCTTTCTGATATCTGACAGCTTTTCGTCAATAAGTAATACTCCATCTCTGTAAACTTCACGGAGCTCTCCTTTCTTTTCTTCTTCCCAGCTTACTTGATCAGTTAAATAATAATCACAATTATCTAAACCAATATTTAATAGACCTTTGGCTGATTTTTTTGTCCCATCATCAGTTATTGGATCTTTAAATATCTGTCTTCCGATTCCGTCTACTTCTCCATAGGTAGCTTTCATGGCAAAACCGAATGTATCACGAGTGTTATACTGATACGTAAAAGAGCCAACGCCAAGCACAACATTAGTAGAGGCAAATCCTTTAATCTTGAGTCGCTCACAAATACTTTTCGCTCTATCTAAAGTGATACTATCTCCGTAAATGGCTCCAATATGATTATCAAGTTCTTTGAATCCTTTGTTATTTACTTTCCCTCCAAAAGTATCCCATAATAATTCAATGACACCTTTACATTCGTTTTCATTTTGAGCTGCTGGATTTCCACAAATAATATCAACTGGATCACCACTATCTGGACGAATAACTACCTTACCATCTCTTGCTAAAATTTCTTTTTTCAAATTTGGTATATACTCTGATAATACTTTCCATAAATCCCACGTATCGGATACGATTGAAACAACTCCTTTCGGATAGACCTCTGTAATTAATCGTTTAAATGTTTCTTCCTCGCCTTGTGTCGTACCCATACACATTACTGAATGTTCTGTTGCTGACACTGAGCCTCCAACTAATTCAGAATCAGAATCAGCTCCGTAGTACTTTTCTAAAAAATCAATAGCTGGTATTGTATCTGTACCACTAAAACTTAAAAGATGACCAGCTGCACTCATCATAGCTGCTTCTAAACCTGCCATACCTCGCATAGAAAAATCATGACCTTGCCAATCAACAAAATCAGTATTTGAACTTGTCTCAGCAGCATATACATCAAGTATCTTTCGATATTGTTTTGCAATAGTTGCTGAATTACACGGCATCCAAACTGTTGTCGAAATTAATGTTTCGAAGTAGTTTGTCAACCAAAAGAATTCTGGAAGTGTATTGTACATAGTAAACATTGGCACACGAATAGGAACTTCAACACCTTCAGGCAATGCTTTAATTACCATAGGAATGTACCCTAAATCGTGAAGTGCTTCTATGTGCTCGATTCCTACAGAATTCTCGCCTAAATAATTATTAATTCGACGTAGGTATTGCTCACTAATTTCTTCTTTTGGTTGCTCAAAAAAATTCTTTCGAAAGCCTTCAAGTAAATATTTCTTTATAAAATACTGAAGACCAAAAAAAACTATTTTATCAATATCTGAGATTCTACTTTTCCTTGGCGTCCAATTTGAGTAGACAAGTGTTGTTTTATCAGGATATTGACGACGATGATCGACTTTGTAACCATCAGTATAAAGCAATGGATTCATGACATTCATTTTAATAATGTTGAGATAGGTGTTACTTCTACAAAGTCATCATCCGTAGAATCGTAAAAAGAGTTAGTTGTATAGATTTTCTCAATTGAATCTTTTAAGACTGATAAACCCTTACTGAATATACCGTGGCTTACACCTAGATAAATTTTGCCAGCATTTTTATTCTTCAATTCTTTTGCTAACCCTATAAACGTGCCGCCGCCGTCACAAATGTCATCGAGGATGAGACAGTCTTTTCCTTGCAAATCTTCAACATGAACCTTAAACCCTGATAAATGACCTGTTTGAATGTCTCTGTGCTTTGTACACTCTACAACTGTATTCTTATTTAATGCTTTTGCGATAGAGTATATGTTTTTCAAAGCTCCGCTATCCGGAGAAATAAGACAAACATCAGATCCGATTTTATCAATTACTTGCTTTGCAAATAAATGAGGATCAATTATTTCACAATTTGAAACTAGTGCAGTTGTAACATCTGAGTGAGGATCAAGTATTATTACTTTTCGAAATACTTGGGCATTTATAATATCAGCATACACTTGTACTGTCAGCGCCTCTCCATAATTCATAACACGATCCTGCCGAGAGCCTGGAAAGTAAGGAAGCAGCAAACTCATCTTGCTTACTCCCAATTTTCGTAGCGCATTTACAGCCGTCAATAATATGCCAACATCTTGGAATTGTCTCACTCTGTGAGTAATGAGTATTTCCTCATCTGCTTTGAATTCAGTCGAGATTCTGATATGAGGCTCGCCTCCAGCAAAGTGAAATGCTTCGAATTTTATCTCCTTTTCTGCATGAAAAGGTTTAAAATCACTATCTAAGTTGAGTACCATTTGCGTAATTTATACGCAAATATAAATCAAAACAATGAATCGCACAAATTATGTGTATTTTTTACACAAATCTAATATCTAATTGGTACCCTTCTTTCTCGAGGAGTTTGTACTGTTTCTTATTAAAGCTGTAAAGCTTTGCAGGGCGGCCAGAATTGCCTCTCTCGAGAATTCCAGTATCATCAAGCAATCCGAAACTTAAAATCTTCTTTCGAAAATTTCGACGGTCAATCGATTTTTCAAGGATAGTCTGATACAATTGCTCTAACTCGGAAAATGAAAATTGAGATCGCAACAACTCAAATCCTACTGGTTGATAATTCAGCTTTGAACGCAAACGATTAAGTCCAAGAGTTATAATTTTTTTGTGATCAAATGCTAAACGTGGAATTGACTTAACGGGGAACCATTTTGCATCTGAGGCATCGGTCGTAGGAGAGAGTGTATAATTCTTGGGATTTACTAATCCTAAGTAGGCAACAGTTACTACTCGAAAACGATTGTCACGATTGACTGCACCAAATGAATAAAGCTGCTCTAAAAAATTAGTACGCAAACCTGTTTCTTCTTTCATCTCACGTTTTACAGCTTGATCTAGACTTTCATCATTTAATACAAATCCTCCTGGTAAAGACCATTTGCCTTTTGCTTCTCCAAATCGTTGTTTTATGAGTAATACTTGTAGAGTATTTTCAGAATACCCAAAAACAACTGCATCTACAGCAACTTTTATATCTTGGTTTATTTTCATCACTTACTAATCAAAATTACAGTGCTTTAATTATTAACTCATAACTAAATGGATGTTCTTTCTCGGACAAGCGCTGGAAGTGGTGCGACCGTAGGGAGCAGACGCGAAGCGGCCGAATGAATAATGAGCCA
>JAHDHF010000142.1 GCA_020631455.1 Saprospiraceae bacterium | reverse complement strand
TGAGTGCTGCTTTTTTAGAGTTGTTTGATAATACATTCAAGTTTCAATCAGTAGAGCCACTCGAAGTAGATGTTGAATTTGATGAGACAGAGACGAATTATTCAATAATCATAACAGACAATGGGGTAGGCTTTGAAAATGAATACTCACAAAAAGTAATTCATTTGTTTCGACAGCTCAACCATGATATACCTGGTATTGGATTTGGACTTTCTTTTGCGAGAAAAGTCATACAACAACATGGCGGCCAACTTTATATTCAATCTATGCTAAATGAGGGTACACAAATACACATTACGCTTGGTAAATTCTAATTGAATATGAACATAGTTTTTGTCTGTACCGAAAATTCAAATCGTAGTCAAATGGCTGAAGCATTTGCAAAAATGTATGCACCAAAAGAATATCAAATATTCAGTGCTGGATCAGCTGCGAGTGGAGTTATAAATCCAAAGGCAATTAAAGCGATGGAAGAAATAAATTACAATTTAAATACTCATAGAAGTCAATCAATAGAAGATTTGCCTATACAAGAAGCTGATTATGTGATTAGTATGGGCTGTGGCGATATGTGCCCGAATTTTCCTGCGAGATTTAGATTTGAGTGGAATTTTCCTGATCCCAAGCATTTAAATCAAGCCGAATATAATTTAATTCGAGATCAGATTAAGATAAACGTACTTGACTTTTTTACTTCAATCTCTTAGTATGTTTTTTTGGGGCAGCCCGCGCGTAGCGCGGTCGGGCTGTCCGGCACTCTCTCCGAGTTCCATTCTGTCACTCGGAGTTCAAACAACGCCTCCCATCCCTCAGCCAAACTGTTTCTACACATTGAGTGGACAAGCGCTGCGAAGTGGTGGCGCAGCCAGACGCGAAACGAAGTGAGCGGCCGAATGAATAATGAGCCACGAAGCATAGCGACCTTTTTATTTTTTTTCTTGTAAAAAATACAAGAAAAAAATAAAAAGGATGGCCCATAGAATTAGTCTAGACTGAT
Source organism: Saprospiraceae bacterium (assembly GCA_020631455.1). GTDB lineage: Bacteria > Bacteroidota > Bacteroidia > Chitinophagales > Saprospiraceae > JAHDHF01. The sequence goes on along the minus strand of JAHDHF010000142.1, from coordinate 4,596 downwards.
GTCTTGTTCCTTGAAAATGACACCGTATTCTTCTAGCTCTTTGAGTACGGGAGTATAGACTTCAGGACTGACTGGAATGTGTACGCCGGCTTGCTTGACATTGCCTTCGGCGATGAGCTTGACAAAAATACCGACTGGCAGCCCTACGAGCTTAGCCATGCCAGTATGGATATTGTCTTCACCTTCGAGCAGCATTGTACTGATTCGACGATGTTTTTTGTTATTCAAAATAAATTCAAACTCATGCTGCATGACGATCAAATCTCGATCATCTTTTTCGAGGGTCCATTTTTGCAATAACAAATGTTGCAATATTTGAGCTGGCGACGCTTTTTTGAGACCGATTTTTTTGTCATCAAACAAACCAACCCACTCGAGTTTGTCGAGTACTGTATTGCTCTGTCCGAGCCCTAAAAATTCTGCGACTGCATGACGCATTGTTTGTCCTTCAGTGCGGCTAGAGAGGTAGGCATTGACAAGCTGACGATAGGTGAGATGCTCAGAGTCGACGATTGGGTATGTGTCATCCGTGAGCCCAAGATCGACAAGTGCGCTCCAGGCGTCACAAAAACCTTTTTTGCGGAGAGTCATCCGCTTGATCGTTGGAATATCACTTAACCGATATGCGCTGCGATACAAAAGTGAATCACGATTTGCATAAGCTTCGTACACACCACTGCCTGGTACATCGACGAGTTCATATTGTTTAAACAAACGGCTGTACGGAATATACTTGTACTCGCCATGTTCGTAGTATTGTGCTGTTCCTTGTCCAGCGAGAACAACATTGCGAGGATTCCACGTGAATTTGTACCGCCAAGGATTATCGCCATCACAAGCATCTGCGACTAGTCCGCCTGCGTACGATTTGAAGGCTGTTAGCTTACCACCCTCATCTCTGATTTTGTCTATTTGCTGCACAGCTGACATGTGGTCGATTCCAGGATCAAGTCCCATTTCCCCCATGAAGATCAAATTCGCATTTTTGGCAGCTTCATTGAGCTTCAGCATTTGAGAGTTGACATAGCTTGCAGTCACTAAATGCTTGCACAATTCTATACAATCTTGCGCGACGATATGATGTAAGTGAGCTGGAAGCAACGATGCAACAATATCTGCGCGACTAATAAGCTCTTTACGCGTAGACTCATCATTAACATCTAGTTGGAAAGCAGTGCCACGATCATGTCCTTCGACTTTTTCGTCTGCAAGTGTTTTATTTGCATCAGCCACGAGGACATTCCAATCAAGTGTGACGGCTGTCTTGAGTAAATAATCAATCAATACTGTAGCAGATCGACCTGCTCCGATTACAAGGATTGTCTTCATAAAATATATTGCTTGAAGCGAAGGCAAACATACACGAGATATATTGTCAAACACAAAATTTGAATTCAATTCATAATTCCTACCTTGCTGATTGTGAAACAACTGAATATTCAAACGACGATCGATGTTTTTGAATCTGTCAAAGAGCTCGATAAAAATGAACAATTGCTTGTCAAAGCTGCCTTTGATGCAACTGTTCTAGCTTATGCACCATACAGTCAATTTTTTGTAGGCGCAGCAGTATTACTTGAAAATGGGGAGATCATCAAAGGTGCAAATCAAGAAAACAGCTCTTTTCCGATCTCTTTGTGTGCTGAGCGCACTGCGCTTGGTGCTGCTGGCAACCTTCATCCTGGCGTAGCTCCTCTTAAGATTGCAATTACTGCGCGTACTGATGCAGAAGTGATCGATCGTCCAGTGCCGCCTTGTGGCGCTTGTCGCCAAGTCATCGCTGAGCAGCAGCAACGATACAAGAAGCCGATTGTTATTTTAATGGCATCAGAGAATGGATTAATTTATCGGAGTAAATCAATTGCAGACTTATTGCCGCTTATGTTTGACGCAACGTACTTTTGAGCTATGTCGCAACACACAAATTTTGGTCGTCCGCTTTGGACTATTGTAATCGGCGCCTTAATGGTGATCGGCGGCATTTTTTATGTCATGACTGGAGGAGAGCTGCCAAGTCCAGGACCAAGCCCAAGCCAAGACGTTGATATCTCTGAAGATGGCTCTCTTTCATTCAAGGGAAATGATGTCATCATCACCAAGCACGCCGCTTGCAGAATGGGCTGCCGAGAGATAGATTCTTACGAAGTCCAGCAAGTGCTATCCAATGGACGAGTCAACCAAAAGAAAAGCAATCCGAATGATTCGAGAGGCTGCCCAACAGTTGCGCTCGAAGCAAAAACTCGTGATGGACAAACTGTCCGAGCAATCGTAGCCGATTGCCAATCAAATCCTAAACTTGTGACGGTCATTGACCTTGACAATAAATACAACTGCCACTGTGACTAAGAATCCAACAACGACAGCAGCATCAGTCATCAGAACTGATTGGACTCGCGAAGAAATAGCTGAGATTTATCACAGCCCATTGATGTCTTTGATCTACAAAGCATCAGAGATGCACAAGCAGTATCAAACTGTTGGTGAAGTACAAGTCTGTACATTGCTTTCGATCAAGACTGGCGGCTGCCCAGAGGATTGTTCATATTGTCCGCAAGCTGCTCGCTATCACACTGAAGTCGAAGTTCACAAACTCCTTGACAAAGATGAAGTCTTGACCAAAGCATCTATCGCGAAGCAAAATGGCAGTACACGGTTTTGCATGGGAGCGGCTTGGAGAAATATCCGCGACAATCGCGATTTTGATAATGTCCTTGAGATGGTCAAAGGTGTCAACCAAATGGGGATGGAAGTCTGCTGCACACTCGGGATGCTGACTCCTGAGCAAGCAGAAAAATTGAAGGCAGCAGGATTGTATGCCTACAATCACAACCTCGATACATCTGAAGAGCATTACGAAGAAATTATCTCAACACGCACCTATGATGATCGTCTCGACACACTTGAGCATGTGCGCGGAGCAGGATTGAGTGTCTGTTCAGGCGGAATCATTGGTCTAGGAGAAACTGACGCAGATCGAATTGGTATGTTGTGCACACTAGCGACTCAGCCAGAACATCCAGAATCTGTGCCTGTCAATGCGCTCGTGCCAGTTGAAGGAACGCCACTTGCCGAGCAGCCACGCGTTTCAGTTTGGGAAATGCTCCGCATGATTGCAACTGCTCGTATAGTTATGCCGACTGCGATTATTCGATTATCAGCTGGCCGCTTAGAGATGCCAATGTCAGAACAAGCGCTCTGCTTTATGGCTGGTGCAAATTCAATTTTTGCTGGAGATAAATTATTGACGACTCCAAACCCATCCGAAAATCAGGATATGGAAATGTTTGATATTCTTGGTATCAAGCCGCGCGAAGCATTTAAACATGAGTCAAGCTGCTCACACTAATCAATCGCGTATTGATTGGTTGATCAAGTCTTGCTTACTTGGTTTACTTGGTTGTATTGGTATTACATTTCCATTGTGGATAGGTATTCATCGCGAATACCCACGCCTACCAATTGCCGATTTTTTAGAGCCTATTTCTATTGTTCCAATTGAGATTGGATTAGCAGTTTTATTTATAGGCTCGGTTCTCTTTTCTATTATCAAAAAAGAATCGCGTTTGCCGCTCATCATTGCGCTTGCGAGTCTTGCCATTTTTATAGTGCTTGACATCAATCGCTATCAAGCGTGGGTACACCATTTTGGTTGGCTGCTGATTGCTTCATTGTTTATCTCGAAAGAGAAAGGTCAAGCAATTAGAGTCATACAATGGATGACTGCCGCTGTCTATATCTATAGTGGCGTCCAAAAAATGACGCCACATTTTTCTATTGAAATTTTGCCCTGGCTTTTTGGTAAATGGGATTCTACAAATTTTCTCAATTCGATTCCAGCTGGATACGCAATGGCAGGATTTGAGACCTTGATCGGAATACTTCTGCTTATTCGACCGACGCGCAAAATCGGCGTCATTTTCGGAGCAGTTTTGCATCTCGGAATTATTCTTTTAATTAACGGATTCCATCAATGGAATTACAGTATTCTTCCTTGGAATCTCGCACTAATTGCAATTCTATTTTTGCTCTTTTGGAAAAAAGACGATGACGAAAAACTCTCGATTAAATCACTCCATCCTATTTCGTGGCTACTGATTCTATTGTTTATTCTTGCGCCAGTCTTGAGCTTTTTTAATAGTTGGCCAGATCAATGCTCGTTCAAACTCTACAGTGGCAATACAACCGAAGCTGTTATTTCTGTTGATAGAAGTCAATACAAATGTTTCCCTGAAAGTGCTCGTCAAGTCGCCATACCAGGACTCGACGAAAATACTGTACAAGTCAATCTCGACTCCTGGGCGTTTGATCACATGAATGTGCCAGCGTTCATGAGTGATCGCAGCTACAAGCGCGTCGCTGCTCCAATCTGTGATTGCCTCAACAATCAAGGCACACTCCTCATCAAAAAAATAGATAATTGGAATCCAGACAACAGCCGCTACATCAAGTACAGCTGTACAGAGATTTCTGATTATTAATAAAATTATGGGCCATCCCTCGCAGCAAGCTGCTCTGGTCGCTATGCTACGTGGCTCGCTATACGCTCGGCCTCAGCAAAGCTGAGTCTAGCCTAGCGGCTACCACTTCGCAGCGCTT
>JAHDHF010000141.1 GCA_020631455.1 Saprospiraceae bacterium | reverse complement strand
TTTTCGAGTATTGAGTTTCTGATTTTTGATTGTGCATATTATTCGCCAAAGATTGAGGCTGAATATCGTGGAGGAAATCTCACACGTGAGCGTAAAGAAGAATTGTATCAGCAGCTCATTGATTTTGGTTGCGATATGGGTGATGAGCTGTTGCGAGAATTGTATGCCGATCTCGAGCGCAGTAAACCTAAAGTCCTGACCGGAACACCTGTAAATGTACCGACTGATCCAAAAGAAAAAATCGCATTTTATGAAGGCAAAATAGCAAGCAGTACAATTGCAGCTGATAAATCAAAATATGCACTTAAAGTTGCGCGGATTTATTATTACGAGCTTGGTCAAAAATCAAAAGCTCGACAAGAAGCGCGTAAGGCTGCTCAATTTGATCCAAGCTCGGGAGCACCGTATTTGCTGATCGGAAATATGTATGCTGGAAGTGCCAATAGTTGTGGTAAGTCAAACTGGAAAAAGCAAATTATTTTATTTCCGGCTTTAGATATGTGGGAAAAAGCTGCTCGACTTGATGAAGCTTCTGCGGTCAAGGCTCGTGCACGTATTGCGAAATACAAAAAATACTTACCAAGTAATGCGACTGTATTTATGCAAAAGAAAAAAGCTGGTGATCCAATTCAAATTGGCTGCTGGATCAATACAAAGTCAACGGTTCGAATTAAATAGTTGTTTTTTTTTGGCTGAGGGATAGGAGCAGCGCGAGCGGAGCGAGTGGACGCGCGAAGTCTGAGCGCGGCTAGGTACCGTACTGCGGATAGCCCGACCGCAGCTTTGCTGCGGGCAGCTCCACATTCATTTCATTATTAAAAAATCCAAGAGAAAATTGTTTCTCGGTGCTTGATACATTGCATACAGGCAATGCCGATAAAAGCAGTTCCAATTATTTTGGACATATAGAGATTAATGAGTCCAAGATGGTGTTTTATTTTATTGGATAAAATACCGTAGGTAATGAGGCAGCTCATCGTGCCGAGTGAGACGCCAAGCACAAATGGAAGTCCTGTAATCCAGGTAATCTGAAACCAATCAAACCAAGCAAAACTGTAGACAGTCCAAGCGACCCAGTATGGAATCGCGAGCATATTGGCGAGTGATAAAACAATGCCGCGCGTAAATGGTCGTTGTTTATTTTTTTGTTCTGTGTTTTCTGTATTTGGATCACTTGGTTTTTGCAGCCAAAAAACAATTCCAATAATTAAAAATAACGGAATGCTGCTCATCTCTAGCGCATCTAAAATGTGTGTGCGCTGGCTGAGATAATGACTAAAAGAAACGCCAATACTTGCTTGTAAAAATTCGATACAGGCAACTGCCATCGAAAAAATAATGGATTGTCGAACACCTTGTTTGATGCTGACATCTATGGCATTGAGATTGAGTACGCCTGGCGCAATTGAGCCTAGATAGCTCACGACAAGTCCGTATAAAAAGTGTGTCAACATCGGCGGCCGAAGTTAGGCATTTGCCTGTGCGTTATATTCCTTGAGCATGTCGAGGTGTTGTTTGCCTTGCTTGAGTGTCATGTACGTGACTCCGTTTTTGTGATTTGCTTTTGCGATTGAACTAATGGTCAGCCAATGCCTGATGATATGCCACCAAGCGCGAAACAAGGAATAGCCTGGCTGATAAATGTGTGCGGGCTCGGCACCGACGCCATTGAATTCGACAATCTCGATGCCGACACCAGTTTGAAGTGAATCAAGATTGGTGCAACGTAAATCAAAGCGGCCGTAAAACACGCCATTCATTTGTTTGATGATTTGAGCAAAGACGCTTGTCATCTGATCATTGATCAAATAATTTCCATCTAGAAACATTGTGCCGCGCGAATGATTGCCGATTTGCTCAATTATAATTTCTTGATCTTTTTCAGGAATTGATTGAAGCAATTCTGGTTTGTGTTTTCGCAAGCGCTCCAGCTGCATCAAGGCGCGAGGCGATTGAGTCATAAGTTCATCGACTGTTTGTTTGCCATCTCCGATGACTGAAAGAAATTGTTTGAGTGTGACGCTTGTGATTGTGCACTGATTTGTATGTGGATCGCGTGCGACCATGATGCTTGCTTCGCAGCTGCCTTTGGCAAATGCTTGAAGTACAAAGTCTACTTGATGTGCTTCTAAATGTTTAAAAACGTCATCTTTCGTTTTGCAGATCTTGATGAGGCGGCCTCGCTCTCCACGATTGGGTTTGGCGACAAGGGGTAGTCCAACTTTTTGTATTGCTTGCTCAATATCAGTTTTACTTGCATTCGCTTGTAGTAAGACCCAAGCAGGTTGATACTCATCTGGCGTCAGCTCGAATATGTCTGATTTTGCTTCGCCGAGCATTCCGCCAGTTTCGATATTTGGATTAGCTGCAGAGAAAAAGAGAAGCGCTCTGCGCTTAAGTGCAAGAATCGGATATAACCAAAACATAGGCAGATGCACGAGCCACATTGGCCAGTACTCCCATTGAGTTAGACGAGTCCAAAAGATTTGCTTTTGCTGAGCTCGACTTAAGGCAATGTTGCTTTGGCGTTTTTCTTGCACTCAGCAAAGATGAAACGAGTGAAGCATTAAGAGAATGTCAAAGCATTGACTTCTGACAGCACTTTCTTGCTTTCAGCCGTTTCCTTGCCGTAGCTTTAAGCCATCGAGATGATTCTATATCGTTTAATACTTGTTTTTAGTCTTGCTTTCATCGGCAGCGTTTCACTCTTTGCTCAAGAAGAGTCGCCTGAAGTCATCCAGTTTTCTGGCCTTGTTCTCACGGACGAAAATGGTCGACTGGAGCCAGTACCGTTTACGACAGTGAGTGTCAAGGGGACGACTCGCGGTACGTACACTAATCTACAAGGCTTCTTTTCGATAGCCGTCAAACCTGACGAAGTGATAAAATTTACGGCGGTAGGTTATGCAAACTCAGAAGTTGTTGTGCCAGATTCTTTGACGGATACGCGCTATTCTGTCGTTCAGCTTATTTCGCCTGATACATTTAATCTGCCCGACATCGTTATTTTTCCTTGGCCAGATCGAGATAATTTTCGGATCGAATTTTTAGCAATGGACGTTCAGCGTCCGCTCGAGCAAATTGCTGAATCTCATCTCGAACAAAAACGACTAGCACAGCTTTCGCAAATGATGAAGATGGATGGTGTCGAGAATACGTCGTTTTATATGCGCTCAGAAGCCCGTAAATACTACCATATTGGGCAAGTTCCACCGATGCCAATCTTCAGTCCACTGGCATGGGCAGAGTTTTTTAAGGCTTGGAAAGACGGAAAATTCAAGAAGCAACAATAGCTCAATCCTCAAGCTAAAATTAAATGTGTCGCTAAAAAGACAATAAACCATGTCACAACGGCATTGTTTTTGTACTTTTGTCATCAAGAACTTAATGTGTTGCGAATTCCATTTCGTGTGCACATGTAAAGACAAGGGGGTGATAGTTCAATTTGAGCTATCAGACGCCGGGAGTACGCTCTCGGCGTTTTTTTTGGTCTATATCAACAATTTCTAGGGAAATAGACTTGTATCTTCAAGAACAACAACCCAATTGATATGATACATCCTTTAACTAAACGACTTTCTACTACATGTTTTATGTGGCTGGCAGCAGCTTGCCTTCTTCTAGCAGCAAGCTCCTGCAAAAAAGACTGCCCTGATCCGATGAGCGAAGCCTGTGATGACACGGTTTTGCCTGTTGTCATGGCACATGGGCTACTCGCTTCAGGCGATACCTACTCGCTGCAGATTAAGCGCTTTGCTTCCAATAACATCTGCGCTGATCGCTTTTACTTATTTGATTACAACACCCTAGACTTTGCAGCTGACAATGCGACTCTACTAGACAACTTCATTGATAATGTACTCGCAGAGACTGGTGCAGACAAAGTCATGTTGGTTGGTCACTCAGCAGGCAGCTCACTTGGTTATAATTATCTCGCAGATAGTCTACGGAGTACAAAAGTCGATCGCTACATTCACCTTGCAGGCAATCCGCAGCCACAGCCTGCAGGCCCGAGCGGCAATATCCCGACGCTGAATATGTACTCGGCAGCTGATTTGATCGTCACTGGAGGTGACATGACAGGAGCAACAAATATCGATCTTGTGAGCGACGATCATTATGAAGTCGCCACATCACCAGCAGCATTTCAAAACATGTTTGAATTCATGTACGGATCACTGCCAGGCACGACCCTAGTGGAGTCAGAAAACAGTGATCAAATCATGCTTCAAGGCAAAGCAGTTACACTCGGCGAAAATGTACCAGTCGCTGGCGCGACAGTAGAAGTTTATGAAGTCTCATCAACTGACGGCTCTCGTATCAATGCAAGTCCAGATGCAGAGTTTACAGTTGCAGCCGATGGTAGTTGGGGACCATTTGAAGCAAAAACTGCAACTCACTACGAATTTTTTATTACTGGTACGAGCGCGACAGATCGCCCAATCCACTACTATCGCGAACCATTTATGCGCTCAGATCGCAATATTTATCTCCGCACCTTGCCGCCACCGAGTTCATTTGCTGGAGCCTTGCTTGCAGGATTGCCGCAAGATGATACGCAAACTGTTCTTGCCATTTTTACCAGCAATCAAGCCGCCATCTGGCAGCGCGACGCACTTGATATTAATGGAAATAATCTCGCTACAGAAGATCTGTGCAGCGCTGATCAAAGTACAATCGCATTATTTTTATATGACGAAAATGGCAACGATGCATCTGATTTTACGCGCAGCGGCACTTTTGCAACATTCCCATTTCTCAATGGAGCAGATGTCTATACACCGACCGCTTCTCCTTCTTCAGTCGCTCTGACATTTAATGGCGTCACGCTCAATGTCCCCAATTGGAAAAGCGATACCGAAGGATTAATTGTAGCAGTTTTCAATTAAATTTTTCATTAAAAATAGTTGGGGCTGCCCCTTCATTAAAAAGCTCCTAGAGATTTTTCTAGGAGCTTTTTAATTGCGGGTCGGGCTGTTCGGCACTCTCAGCGCGCATGCGCGCTGTTCAAACAACACCTTCCATCCCTCAGCCGAAATTTATTTAAAATAAGCGAATACGTCAATGCTGGATCTTTCTAAATTTTTGGAATCGTATCTGATCAAGATAGAATCTCCTTTTTCGATTTTATTTAACTTTATACTTTGTCCTAAAGTGATACTGCTTCTATCTATTATTTCACTTTTATTTATCCGCTTACTTTTTATTTGAAAGTGATAATCAATTTTGTAGTCTTTTACGACTACTTTACCTCCATCTAATGATTCATTAATTCCTTTTCGCTGTTTTATTGAATCTACAACTCCGATTGCTTCTGAATCTAATTGGGAAAGTGTGTATTTTTTAACTACTTTCGGGAGTTTGAAAAATATCAAGATTAATATTAAAACTAGAGTAAATATTTTAACAACTCCGATAATGTCATTTTTGTAAAGTTGCATCCAAAGTTTCATTTATACCCAAATTTTGATTAAAACCCTACTTCTAAATTTTGTGTAACAAAAAATTCAAACACAAGATATTTTTTTGGAAAGTACAAAAAAGTATGTAAAGATTCAACATGTTTCAGGCAATTTAATACATGCCTAGGTTCAGGATATAAGATTTCTACTATCGTCGAAATAACCAAAATTATGTTTTTATATGCTAAAATATG
>JAHDHF010000140.1 GCA_020631455.1 Saprospiraceae bacterium | reverse complement strand
ACAGGCTAGACTCAGCTTGCTGAGGCCGAGCGAATAGCGAGCCACGGAGCATAGCGACCCAACAGAAAACGCTCGTGATTCCTCACGAGCGTTTTCTGTTGGGATGGCCTATACTTAAAAATTTACGCCTCAATAGACACTTTTGGTGCAGCTGCCATGATTTCTTCAGAAGCACGATCAGCAAATTTCTCAAAGTTCTTGACAAATGCTTGTGCAAGCTGCTGTGCTTTTGCTTTGTACGCTCCTTGATCAGACCATGTATCGGCTGGCTGAAGGATATTGTCTGGCACGCCTTCGATTGATGTCGGGATCGACAATCCAAAGATTGAATCCTTGACGAATTCTACATCATTCAGCTCGCCATTGAGAGCCGCACTGACCATGCGACGTGTGTACTTGAGTTTGACTCGATCACCGATGCCGTAAGGACCGCCTGAAAGACCAGTATTGATCAACCACACTTTAGATCCATGCTCACGGAGTTTGTCTCCGAGCATATCAGCATATTGAGTTGGGTGAAGCGGCAAAAATGGCGCTCCAAAACATGCACTAAAGACTGTTTTTGGCTCTGTGATGCCAGCTTCTGTGCCTGCTACTTTTGAAGTATAACCAGATATAAAGTGGTACATCGCTTGACCAGCATCGAGGCGGCTGATCGGAGGCAATACACCAAAGGCATCATAGGTCAAGAAGAATACATTCTTGGGATGACCGCCGACTGATTTTGGCAACGCATTGGCGATGTGATCAATCGGGTACGAGACGCGCGTATTTTGTGTGAAGTGAGTGTCGTCGTAGTCAGGCTCATTTGTTCCTTCCTTAAATACGATGTTTTCGAGGATTGCGCCTTTCTTAATGGCAGCAAAAATCTCTGGCTCATTCTCTTGGCTGAGGTTGATCGTCTTTGCATACGATCCGCCTTCGAAGTTAAAGACGCCATTGTCAGACCAGCCATGCTCATCATCACCTATTAATCCGCGCTCGGCATCAGCTGACAAGGTTGTTTTGCCAGTACCACTTAATCCAAAAAAGATGGCTGTATCGCCACCTTTGCCAAGATTTGCAGAGCAGTGCATACTCAATACATCATTTTGCATTGGCAAAATGTAATTGAGCACTGAGAAGATTCCTTTTTTGATTTCACCTGTGTAGCCCGTACCACCTATGATGATACGCTTACGTGTGAAGTTGATAATCGCAAAGTTGTGCTGACGAGTTTTGTCTTCAGCAGCATTGGCCATAAATGTAGGCGCACAAAGAATCACCCATTCTGGATCAAATGTAGCTTTTTGCTCATCTGTCAAGCGCAGGAACATGTTGTTGGCAAAGTTTGCACTCCAAGGTTTTTCGGCTACGACACGAATATTGAGTTTGTACGTTTCATCTGCACATGCGTAACCATCGTGAACGAACAATGTTTTGTTTGAAAGATGGCCGGCAACTTTGTCATAGAGTTTGTCAAATGCATCTGATTCAAACGGCATATTGATGTCATTCCAATCGACGGTGTTCGCTGTGATGTCATCTTTTACGACAAAGCGATCTTGTGGTGATCGGCCTCTAAACTCGCCTGTATTGATTGTGATTGCACCATTGCTTGCAATAGTGCCTTCATTCATATCTAAGGCTTTCTCTACAAGTTCTTCTGGAGAAAGATTCCAATTAACGGTTTGATTTGGATGTACACCGTAATCGGAGAGGTTTGCATTTTGATTTTTAATGCCCATGTGTATCAACTGTTTATGAAACAGAAACGGCAGCAACGTCTGATTTGATCAGTCATGGCTGCCGAGATTGTAGCACAAAGATATGTGATTTGAATTGGAATGTATAAGCTCCTTGTCAACACTTTTAAAACGATCCTCTGATTCCAAGTATCAGATTGCGTCCTGGTGCTGAAACCCCACTACTAAACGGTCGGTATTGAACATCAGCAATGTTCTCGATGCTGATATTCAATGATAGAAAATCAGTAATTCTAAACTGCGAGTAAACATTTAATGTCATCCAAGCAGGAGTTCCATTTACAGTAGCAAGCTCAGCATTGTCAGAGCCATCAAGATCAAAGTCTTCTATTCGCTTCCATCCATTATATTTAAGACGAAACTCACCTTTGAATCTCTTATTTTGGTAAGACAATGAACTGTATCCGTACAAGGGCGGAATATGACTCAAGGGAGAAGCATCAGTGATATTTTTACCCAATTGATAATTTACTCCTGCTTTAAAAACTAGTCCATCAACTATGTCTGCATAGATGTTTCCGCTTACTCCATAAATAAATGCCTCTCCAGCATTGTCATTCATGATGACTCGATCAAACTCACCATCATAGTACAATAATGTATCTCCTTCGATATCTGTAGTTCTTCGAACTATAGCATCAAACAAATATGTATAATAATATGTACCTGAAATTTTAACCTTTGAGCTGATTTGCTTTTCTATGGAGATTTCTCCATTGACAGAGTACTCAGCGTCTAAACCAGGGTTTGGTATCGTTACAAAACCGCTATTTGAACGGACCTTGGCAAAATCATCAACATTGGGCGCACGAAAGGCTGTACTTCCAATCATGTTGATTGTCCAGTTTTTACCTGGTTGATAATTGAATGCGAGACTTCCTGTAAATGCGTTTAATGATCGATTGATATCAGAGTAAGGAAGTTGGAACAAAGTAGTATCAACAAAATTTGCTGACAAAAACACCTGAGTAAATCGCGCTCCTGCAGTCATTGTAAGTTTTCGTTTTATAAACTCGAACTCTAGATTCGCATAAGCTGCAGCAGTTGTCATCGTACTTCCGCCATCAGGATAACGAGTATTCGCACGTTGTTCTACCTCTTCAGTTTTTACATTGAATCTTGACGCTCGCGATTGAACTATGTTGTGTGTTGCTTCAACACCGTACTGCAATACAGAAGTTTTTGTCAGACGTTTTTTTGCATCTGCGTTCAGTGAAAAAACATTGACATCTTCTTCTTGAATTGTCCTCCATTCACTGTCAAATCGTCGACGAATTCTATCCTCATCAATTCGTTGCCAAGCAGCAATGAATTTCGCTTTGTCAAGAAATCGATTCTCTTCTGGCGTCAGTAATAAATCAGCAGAACTAAACATTCTTGTCTGAGGCCCGTAAAACCATTCCGCAAACTTGAAATCAATTTGTTGAATTGAATCATTCGACATTTCGAAGGAGTAAAGCGACAATTCGTCAAATCGAGGAACATCACTCGTGGTAGAATATTGGACGTTTAATGTTAAATCAATCGCCTCATTCGGCACGTATCGAAATTTCTGCAATGCATCAATCTGGCTATAAGAGGTTCCTATCTGCTTAAGTGGATTTGGATTTTCAAAAACTGTATCCTTTTGATTGATTGTTTGACCAACGTAATAATCTCGATTTGGTATTGGCGCATTTTGACTATTGTACAATGCGCCCATCCTTAAGTCGCCATACTTCGAAAAAGATAAACTTGTCAAACTTGCCCATCGCTTTTTGCCGTAATTAAGATCAATATGCATGTGCCGCTCTTGATTGGCCATAGAGTATCGAGTGGCAGCTGTTCCGCTTAGCAAGTAAGAATCCGATCGGTCGTTTAGCTGGGGTCGCTTGGTATAAAAGTGCATGACACCTCCCAAAGCATCAGAACCATAAATAACTGAAGCTGGTCCATAAACAACTTCTACTCGATCAAGTGATGAATTATCTATTGAAATGACATTTTGCAAATGCCCATTTCGATAGATTGCATTATTCATACGGACTCCATCGAGTACTATGAGAACTTTATTGGCTTCGAATCCTCGGATTACTGGGCTTCCTCCGCCCATCTGACTTTTCTGAATGAAGACATTTCCTGTTTGCTCAAGTACATCTGCACTTGTTTGTGAGCCATTGTATGCTATTTCATCACTTCTGATAATGTCAATACTAGCAGGTACATCACCAGCTCTGTCTTGCCATTTGCTGACACTTTCTACTACAAATTCATTCAAATTATATGCTGAAAGCTGCATTTCAACAATTCGATTACCAGATTCTAAATCACCATAAGCGATAACAGCAACATCGTAAAATGATAATTCGAAGTAAAGCGAATCTCCTGGATTAAGTTGAGGAATCTCAACAACTCCATTTATATCAGTAACATCACTAAAGCTCCTGTTTTGATTAAAAACGATGACGCCAATGAGTTCTTCTTGCGTACTCGAATCAATGACCTTGATCGACAAAGGATCAGCTGCATGAGCAAACGTCAAACATGTCGATAACAACAATCCGAATAAAACAAATAAAATGCGAAGCAATCGAAACAGTTATGATGAAGAAAGAGCTTGTTGTTTAGGTAAAAGAACGCGTATTGTAGTTCCTCGACCTACGCTACTTTCACGAACAAAGATTTTGCCATCATGGTATGTTTCTACAATTCGTTTTGTCAAGGATAAGCCAAGTCCCCATCCGCGCAACTTTGTCGAGTAGCCAGGCATAAAAATCTTATCCCAATCTGCCTGTTTGATTCCCTTTCCAGTATCAGAAATATCGACTTTGACATATTTGTCGCCTTGGCTGACGTCGATCGAGATCGTTCCTTCGCCGCCTACTGCATCCAATGCGTTTTTAAGTAAGTTTTCAAAGACCCAATCAAGCAGCGGCTCATTGATCGAAGCGTAGGCTTTCATTTGACGGATATCGCCGACATCAATATGAACGAGTCGAGGCGAACGCAAAGCTATATACTCAGCATTACGCATCACGTGCGGGATGATATCCTCTACTTTTAGCTCTGGCTGCGAGCCAATTTTACTAAAGCGCTCTGTCACACGCTCCAAGCGATCAAGATCATGCTCAATTTCTTCAGCAACCATCGGCGCATCTTGAGCTTCCATGGTTTTTATGTATTCAACCCAGCCTTTTATGCCACTTATTGGTGTACCGAGCTGATGAGCAGCTTCTTTGGCAAGTCCAACCCAAACCCGATTTTGCTCTGCCTGTCGAGAATCACTAAATACCAAATATCCCAGCAGCAAAAACGCTCCGACAAAGCCAAGCTGCACCCACGGAAACCAAGTCAAGAGCCGCAATAATTTTGAAGATTTGTAAAATACAAATTGCTTGTTGTAGCCATTGTCTATAACAATTGGTTCAATCTTTTGAGCGCGCATTTTTGACACTTCTTGAGCCAAAAACACAAAATTTGTATCTCGTTTTTCTCCAAAATTTAATCCCGATTCGACTTCATAAGCTGAGCTTGTCAAAATCACAGGAATTGTTTTGTTGCTTTGAATAATATCAATCAAAAATGTCAGATCATCCGAATTAGTTGGATCGACAGTATTCATTTTTTCGAGCGCAGCTGCATATCGCTCGATACGTTGGCGCTCTTGAGTTTTAATTTTATTGGCGACATAAGTGATAAAAACAATCGACAACACCGCTATCAGCATCGCAAGGATCATCAGCACGATTTTCCATCGCGATTTTCGTTCGTAGATATCACCTTTTGTACTGAGCATCGTCTAACAAGTATATGCAGTATTCTGTAATTGAATTTTAAATTTTAGTTGGGGCTGCCCTTCACTTCGCGAAGCTTCATTCAGGTCGGGCTATCCGGCACTCTCTCCGAGTTCATTTCACTCACTCGGAGTTCAAACATCGCCTTCTATCCCTCAGCCAAAC
>JAHDHF010000139.1 GCA_020631455.1 Saprospiraceae bacterium | reverse complement strand
AATTTGCCGTGGAATTCATTCCGCGGTAATTATAAAAAGCTAGGTTACCGTACTGTGTACAGCCCGACCTCGCGCAGCGAGGGCAGCCCCAAAAATGCTACATCATGTTGAAGTCTTAAATATTTGCAAAATGGGAATCCGAGCCTTGACTTTTACGTTGTCTTAATACACATTTGTATAAAGAAAAAGAATGAGATTATGAGTGAGACGAGATCAACAACACAGCCGAATGTGAACCCAGAATTAAAGGGATTTCAGATAAAGATCAACGAGTTTGGGCAGATGGAGCAAACGCGCACACTTGACAACTTAAACGCATTTTTGAATGCCGCTGTCAATGATAAAAAGCTCAAAAAAGAAAAATCTAACTAGCGCATTAGACTATTGTGTATTCGTGGAGAGAAAGGGCTGATCTAGGCGATCAAATGCGCTACATTTGTGCATACCCTCCACGCTATGACAGACATCAAACGACTTGAAGATATTGCCTCGCAGGTGCGACGTGATATTGTACGCATGGTACATCGTGCCAAATCTGGCCATCCTGGCGGATCGCTTGGTTGTGCAGACCTCTTGACGGCCTTGTATTTTGAGACAATGAAGCATGATCCTGCATTCAATATGGATGCTGCTGACGAAGATGTCTTTATACTCAGCAACGGTCATATTTCTCCTGTTTGGTATAGTGTTCTGGCTCGAAGCGGTTATTTTCCTGTGGAAGAGCTCAAGACATTTCGTGAGATCAATTGCCGCTTGCAAGGTCATCCGACAACACACGAAGGCTTGCCTGGAGTACGTGTAGCAACTGGCTCACTTGGACAAGGTCTGAGCGTCGGCTTAGGCATCGCATTGAGCAAAAAAATGACTGACGATTCGCGCACTATTTTTTGTTTGACAGGCGATGGCGAGCTCCAAGAGGGTCAAGTTTGGGAGGCAGCTCTCTTTGGAGCGCACAAGCAACTCGACAATACGATCGTGATCTGCGATCGTAACAATCAGCAAATCGATGGAAGCACCGAAGATGTCATGGCGCTTGGTTCGATCGGGAGCAAATGGGCTGCCTTTGGTTGGGATGTGATGGAGATGGATGGCAACTCAATGTCTGCCGTAGTAGAAGGACTTACGGAAGCGAAAAGCCGCCTCGGAAAAGGCAAGCCAGTTTTCATTGTGATGAAAACGGAAATGGGTGCTGGTGTTGATTTTATGATGGGTTCACACAAGTGGCATGGCATCGCACCGAATGACGAGCAGCTCGAAGCTGCGCTTGCTCAACTTCCTGAAACACTTGGCGACTTTGCTGTTTAACTCCAAATTCTACAATTATGCTTGATACAATTACTTCTACTGGAAAGAAAGCAACGCGTGATGGTTTTGGAGCTGGACTCAAACATCTCGGCGACATAAATGACAAAGTCGTCGCATTGTGTGCTGACCTGCTTGGCTCACTCAAAATGGGCGACTTTAAAAATGCGTATCCAGATCGCTTTGTGCAAATGGGCATCGCTGAAGCAAATATGATGGGCGTTGCTGCTGGCCTTGCTACTGGCGGCAAGATTCCATTTACAGGAACGTTTGCCAACTTCTCAACTGGTCGTGTCTACGATCAAATCAGACAAAGCATTGCGTACAGTGATAAGAATGTAAAAATCTGTGCTTCGCATGCTGGACTTACGCTGGGCGAAGACGGCGCAACACACCAAATACTCGAAGACCTTGGATTGATGCGCATGCTGCCCGGTATGACAGTCATCAATCCATGCGATTTTCATCAAACGAAAGCAGCTACAATCGCACTCGCTGATCATCACGGTCCTGCTTATTTACGCTTTGGTCGCCCGAGTTGGCCAATGTTTACTGAAGGAATGCCTTTTGAAATTGGAAAAGCTCTCCATCTTTCTGAAGGAACAGATGTCACCATCATCGCAACGGGACATCTAGTTTGGATAGCAGTAGAAGCAGCTCGCACACTTGAGAAGCAAGGCATTTCTGTTGATCTTATCAATATTCACACAATCAAGCCACTCGATGAAGCTGCTGTTCTAGCTTCTGTCAAGAAAACGGGCTGTGTCGTCACTTGTGAAGAACATAATCGTCATGGCGGACTAGGAGATGCAATTGCTCAAGTTTTGACAACTCAGCATCCTGCGCCACAAGCATTCGTCGCTGTTGATGACTCATTTGGAGAAAGTGGTAAGCCTGATCAACTGCTTGAAAAGTATTGCTTAGATGAAGAAACAATCGTTAAAGCAGCTGAGCATGTTTGTCGGATCAAAAACGCTTAAAGCAACACCCGTACGTCAAAGCGCAACCAAAACGCATCTCTAGAAGTAAGAACTGAACAGAGAATCATGAAAACACAATCTATAATAATTGTCTTAGCGCTTGCTTTAATCGTCGCGCTTGTATCGACGAGTTGTACACCAAACGGAACTGGATTCGCGCAAAAACCAGGAGCTATTGGTGGACATAATCAAGTAGTTGTCGTAGCAGATGATCCAGTCTGGAACGGTGAAATAGGTGATACACTCAGGAAGTACCTCGAATCGCCTTATATCATCTTACCACAAGCTGAATCAGAGATTGATCTAGAGCACTATACTCCTGAAAATTGGGCTGGCAAGCGTCAGCATATCCGAAATATCATTTTGCTTGCAGATGTCAATGAAGCTACAGCTACTCGAACACTCATTAAGAGATCGCTTGGTGAAGATCGATATAGTGAAATGATGTCGAGAGATTCGTTGTGCTGCTCAATCACTGGAAATGATCTCTTTGCTCAAGGGCAGCAAGTCTTTTACATCTTTAGCGATGATCGAGATGAGATATTTGATGTGATCAAACGGACGAGCTCCAGAATCATAGACAAAGTCGATGTCAACGGGCAAAAGAAACTCTCAGGAATGGTGTACATCATCGGAGAGAATGAAGGAATGATTCGGACGATCTCAGATTCGTTTGATCTGCTTATGCGCATTCCTGGAGAATACAAGATCGAAGCAGAAAATAAAGGTGGAACTTATTGGGTCAGAAAAGAAACGAATAAAGTCAGTAGCAATATCATAATTCATCGACAGCCATACTATTCGACAACTCAGTTTACAGAAGAGAATTTCATGCACCTAAGAGATAGTCTTTCGAGAGAGCACATAACTTCCGATGTCGAAGGAGCGTATATGTCCATTGACACAGTAAACTTTCCACTGTTTGTCGAAACAAAATCATTTGCCAATCGACCGTCGATTTATGTTCGAGGCATTTGGAATATGAAGAATGATTTTAAGGGAGGCCCATTTGTTTCCTTCATGACAATTAGTCCAGATAGCAAATGGCTGTACTATATCGAGGGCTTTGTTTTTGCACCAGGCGATAACAAACGTGATCACATGGAGCACCTTGAAGAGATCTTCCGCACAGCAGAGTTTGAATGATCGACTGAGGCAGTATGTTTGAGGTACAATTCATCTTGTGCCGACACTCTCCGTCATTATTGTCAATTATAATGTCCGCTACTTCTTGGAGCAGGCACTAACGTCTGTCTTCAAAGCCGCCGAAAAAGTCGATACTGAAGTCTGGGTTGTAGATAATAATTCTGTCGATGATTCTGTCGATATGGTGCGCGAGCGCTTTCCGCAAGTCAAGCTCATCGCCAACACTGATAACCCCGGCTTTGCTATAGCCAATAATCAAGCAATCAGACAAAGCACAAGTAAATATGTCTTGCTGCTTAATCCAGACACCGTAGTCGAAGAAGACACATTTGAAAAATGCGTCGCCTTCATGGATGCGCATCCAGATGCAGGCGGCCTTGGCGTACGGATGATCGACGGACAAGGTCTATTTCTACCAGAGAGTAAACGCGGCTTTCCATCGCTTTGGGTTGCCTTTACAAAGACCACTGGATTATCAAGCCTTTTCAAAAAATCGAAGCGATTTAATCAATATCATCTCGGCTATTTAGATGAATTTAAAAATCACGAAGTCGACGTTTTATCTGGCGCATTTATGATGATGCGCAAAGAAGCACTCGACAAAGTCGGGCTGCTCGACGAAACATTTTTTATGTACGGCGAAGATATTGACCTCAGCTATCGCATTGTACAAGGCGGATTTAAAAATTATTATTGCTCGGATACAACAATTATTCACTACAAAGGTGAAAGCACAAAAAAAGGCAGCTTGAATTATGTCAAGACCTTTTATCAGGCGATGATCATTTTCGCTCAGAAGCATTTTACAGGCGCAAGCGGAAAACTCTACGTTCGATTTTTAAGGCTTGCTATTTATTTACGAGCAGCCTTGACTTTACTTATTAATTTTTTCAAGCGCGTTTGGTTGCCGCTACTTGATGCAATAGTGATTTTTGGAGGAATGTATTTTCTCAAAAACTTCTGGGCGACGACTTATCATAATAGTCTAGAATACTACACACCTACATTTATGACATTAAATGTGCCGCTGTATATAGCGATCTGGCTTATTGGTGTGTATTTCAGTGGTGGATATGATCGAGACAAAACCCTATATAAAATAATACGAGGACTAGCAATTGGCACAGTAGTTCTAGCAGCTGTTTATGGTTTTTTAAATGCAGATTATCGCCCATCACGAATGCTCATTTTATTAGGAGCTGTTTTTTCTGTTGCTGCTTTATGCACGATTCGGGTTGTTTTAAATTTAATACAACACGGCAGCCCGCTTGTTGACACAAAGCAGCAAAGTAATGTCGTCATTGTAGGCGATCAACACGAGGCCAATCGCGTACAAGATTTATTATATCGTGTCGAAGCGCCATTAAATGTCATTGGTGTTGTTGCGCCAAGCGACGTTACAGATCGTAAAATATATCTCGGCTCCTTGCAGCAACTTGACGAAATTGTCAATATCTATCGAATAAATGAAGTCATCTTTTGCGCACGAGATATTACTTCTCAAAATATAATGCAATGGATGACACGCCTCGGTGGCAGCATTGATTTTAAAATAGTGCCCGAGGATAGTATTTCAATTATTGGAAGTAATTCTAAAAACTCTGCAGGCGACCTCTACACAATTGATATTCGCTATGCAATCAGAGAAGTACAGCACAAGCGCAACAAGCGATTGCTTGATGTAGTGTTTTGCTTGAGTGCTTTATTTTTTATTTTCCCGATTATTCTTTTTCAGAAAAATCCACTTGGCTTTCTCCAAAATTTACTGCTTGTTTTGGTTGGCAAAAAATCATGGGTCGGTTATCATCAAGAAAAACAACTCGAATTACCCAACATTAAATCAGGCGTCCTCTCTCCAGATGTCGGATTACAAAACAAATCGATGAATATTGAAACTATTAAACGTCTCAACTTTCATTATGCAAAAGATTACTCAATAGAGCGCGATCTGGAAATTATCAGAAAAGGCTGGAGATTACTTGGAAGTTAATCTCAATTATAATAAATAAAATTTGGGGCCATGCTGCACGCAAGCATGCAGCACCGCGCTGTTCCAGGGTTTCGCTATTCGCTCATCATCCCGACAAATCGGGATGAGCGCTTCGTTGCACTCGCGCCCCTTCCCATCGCTTGTCCAAAAAAAATAAATGGATATTTTTACTCATTTTGTCTTCGCGGAAATTTCAAAGAAATTATCCGCGATCCCACACACTACAATAATTGAAAAGTATTTTTTATTAAAAATTATTTCATTTAATGGCACGACCACATATAATCCGACTGAGGATACTTCGCTGATCGCGGATGCCA
>JAHDHF010000138.1 GCA_020631455.1 Saprospiraceae bacterium | reverse complement strand
CAGTCACTCGGAGTTCAAACAACGCCTACTATCCCTCAGCCATAATATCTATTTGTTTAGATATTCTATTGCTTTTTGAAGAGCGTCTCCTGACACTAGAATATCAGGATTGACAGTATTTGTATTTTGAATATCGCCACTAGCACCAATATCATAAGCTATTGTGTACGTATATGGTATTTCGCTATTTAAAAGCAACTCCATTTTTTGTTCTCCAAAATCATTTACTCGCTCACCAGTTGCTTGACCTATTAAAGGGCATATTTGATAAGTCTTTATTGCATCAGCTAGCATATTGGCACTCGAAAATGTCTGCGGCCCAATGAGAACAACAACTTTACCATCAAAGAAAAAACTGTTTAGTTTAAGTTGAGTTAAATCTTCATTTGTCTCGAAGGATACAAGTGTCGAATCATTATTTATGAAGTACTCAGTTAAATCGTTTTGTCCTGTAGAGTCTACAATACTCCTAGAAATAAACTCGTCAATCGACACAGGGCTCACTTTCCAAATCCGTTTGGAAGATTGTTGATATGGCTTTCGAGTAAGATAAGAAAGCAATACATCATTGACTTGAGAGTCACCACCAGAATTTGAACGAATGTCTATTATGACTTTATCAATAGATTTTTGATTGAGCAATAAAAAGCTTGAGTCAAGAAATTGTTTAAACGCTGGTGCATCTGTACAACTATTGTACGCTATCAAAGCTATCTCTTCTTTTTCGATAAGACTAAGTGAATAATTCTTTGAGTCTGGCTGCATCCGTTCTATTAAATCTGAAAATAAATAGTTTTCGGATTCTGTGTACGTTCGTACATGAAAATTATCATACCGTATTGTATAAGGCGGCAAAATGCCCTTTAAGTGCAAATAAATAGGAAAAAATATTGTTCTATTTATTTTGTTTGAATGCGCGGCTGTACCTGGCAGGCAGCTTAGAGCATCTACAAATAACAAATTTGCATCAAACCCGTTAATCATATTAAGTGCGACTCGCTGATCACTATTAATTGTTGTATCATTTTTGACATACAGCTTTCCATTCTCCAAATACACTTCAGCTGGAAAATAATAATTTGAATCTCGATTTGGAATAACTTCTTCTGAATACCAAAGTAGGTTTGAGTGACCATCACTTATAGTATTAAAAATTTTCATCACATCAATGATGAATTCTGATTGATGAAACTCACTCTTGATTACCCAAGAATCTTTTGTCTCCTTAATTTGGTTTTGCAGCTCAGTATTTGATGAATTCAAATAAATATCATAATGCCTTTGTTCGAGTAGCGCTAAAAGCGAGTCTACATCTTCAATTGCTTTTTCTGAATTTATAATCTCGTATGACGTGTTGAACTTATTATCCACATCAAAATCGATGGCATTTTGACATGATGCGAAAATAACAATGGCTGCTGGTATAAAGCCTTTAATTAAAGTATAGAAATTCATACAGAAAAAGATTAACCGTAAAAATAGATAGAATTAAAAAAAGGACAAGCGCTGCGAAGTGGTGCCGTAGGCAGATGCGACTGCAAGGAGCAGCCGAGCGATCAGCGAGCCACGTAGCATAGCGACCACGCGGCTTCGCCGCGTGGATGGCCCACAATAATAATTCAATAAATGAATTGTATGTTTGATATATGAGTCTGCTGCAAGAAGGTGTATATGTGGTGTTTGAGCCATTTGAGCAATATCCGAGCTACAATGCGTATGTCTATAATCATACGCCGTGGCAGGTAATTTTTACTATTGAAATTGCGACACAAGAAAGTGGGCGGCTTTTTAAACTCGATGGACAACTCAAGCCTGGCGGACGATCGAAAATTGGTGTCATGGCTCGTGATGCGCTAAATGCGCGTGCGGTCGTCAATTATGATGTGACGCAGGAGACGTCTGATCGGATGCGGAAACGTGTGCGCGACACATTTAAATTAAAAGCAAAATCGTTTTTAAGCCAGATGAAATGGATTGCTGGTTTTGAAGTGCAGAGTTATGCTGCTTTTTTGATGCCTGCTTTTGATCCTGATAAAGATGCTGGCGGCGAATCTCTTACTGAATACACAAAACGAACAAAAGAGGAGCAGCAGGAAGATTCAACTCATAATTCGTGGCTTGGGGATCTTGTTCATTTTGGTGAAGCTAATCCCAGCGAGCGTGCGCACTTTGATGATTCGATTGATCTGCATATCGAAGCCTTGCGACCTGATAATTTTAGGAATTTAAAAAAAGAGAAAATTCTTGAAATTCAATTATCTGAATGTCGCGACTATTTGAATAATGCGCTTAGACTAAAAATAGAGCGTGTCTTTATTATTCACGGTCTAGGAAAGGGGCGGCTCAAAGGTCGTGTTGCATCAATGCTTGATCAGATGCCTGAAGTCAAATCTCACCGAAATGAATACAACAGCAAATTTGGCTACGGCGCGACTGAAGTTGTCTTTTATTATTAATGTATGTCGAGATAATTATCAATAATAATTTGAGAATTATCGAGTCTTGCAAAGACTTTGTATTTACTCTCTCGGAGAGTTTTACTTTTTTCTATTTTCTCTGAGACAACGCACCACGGATATCGGCCGCTTGCATGTATAAATCGAATATCATTGCCCTTGACTCGAACAAGTCCTGTATGTGTATCGAGACCAATACAATACAAACCGCCTCCATTTTTCACTAATGCATTTCGGAGATTTTCTATTGATTGATGATTGCTTTGTCGAATAATTTTATCAGAAGTAGCGAATTCTTTAATCATGTCTTCTGAGGGCAATTGAGATAATCTCGCTCGATCAATATCAATTTGTAAATGTTTGAGAATTATTGTCACAAAATAGCCGCAAGCAATTTTCCCATCGCCTGGTGTAGTAGACGTTCCATAGAAATCATAATCTGTACCAAGCCAAAATGGAATGAGTTCATCGACATTTTTTAATAATTGAACGGAGATTTTTTGTTCAATTATTTTTGCCTCTGATTGAGTCCGTGCGGCTTTCCAAGCGGCTTGCAATTCTGTTTGTTTGAGCTCTTGCTTATCTAATTCTTGATTGTACTTTGCTTCTGTAAATTGAACGTTGTGATACCAGGGCATCCGATAGTCTGGTGTCATCACGAGCATAAGTACTCCAAAAAGCACTACAATTATGCTAACAATAAAAATGCACTTCTTCATTTTTATTGTATTAAAAAATCTGCAGCTTGGTGCAACGAATCCGCATGATACAAAATATATTCTTGCAATTCCTCTGGCATTTTTTCTTCACCGACTTGAATACATCTCATACCGAGGTGCTGCCCAAACTGCATATCACTCGGCATATCGCCAATCATAATTGATTTTTGAAAATCAATTTCGGGAAAATGTTTTTTTGCTTGAAGCGCCATACCGGGATCGGGCTTGCGCCACGTGTCGCCAGTTGCTTCCATCTCAGGAGCAAATAGTGCGAGGTCAATCTTGCCGCCAAGCTGTCCGATGCGATACATTAGCTTAGAATGAATAGCTAAGACATCATCAGCTGTGTACAATCCTCTGGCAATGCCGCGTTGATTAGTAACGATGATGATGTGCTCAAATTTGCGACTGAGTCGTGCGAGTGCTTCGTCCGCTTGCGGCAGCCACTCAAACTGCGACCACTCACGCACATAATCGCCTACGAGACGGCGATTGATGACACCATCGCGGTCCACAAATAAAAATCGTGCATCCATCTCCCGAAGATAGTCGCTTCTAGAGACGACGCGTGACGCGAGGTATCATTTGATCCATCCACGGTTTGAAATCGCCATTGAGGATGTGTGCTCTCGCCTCGCCCATCAGCCACAAGAAGAAACTTAAATTGTGCATTGACGAAATCTGCTTGCCGAGAGCTTCACCGCTATGAATTAAGTGGCGCAAATAGGCTTTGCTGTGCTGACGGCTGAGATGACTCGTTGATTCTGTATCGATTGGTGTGTGATCTGCTTTCCACTTCGCATTTTTGATATTGATGATGCCTTCAGATGTGTAAAGCAATCCGTGACGTGCATTGCGCGTCGGCAGTACGCAATCAAACATATCAACTCCAAGCGCGATGCAATTGAGGAGATTCTCTGGTGTACCGACGCCCATCAAATAACGCGGCGTTTGCTGAGGCAAAACTTGTGTCACTGCATCTGTCATCTCATACATGAGATGATGCGGCTCTCCGACAGACAAGCCGCCGATGGCAATTCCTTCTGGATTGAGAGCCGCAATATGCTCGGCTGATTTAATCCGGAGATCTGTATATGTGCTGCCTTGCACAATCGGAAATAAAGCTTGCTCATATCCATAGAGCGGCTTGGTCGAAGCCAAATGATCGTAGCAGCGCTTGAGCCAACGCTCTGTCAAAGCAAGGCTTTTTTCAGCATACTTTCGCTCAGATGGATACGGCGGGCACTCATCAAATGCCATGATAATATCTGCTCCGATTTGCTGCTGGATACGCATTGAGTTTTCGGGAGAAAACAAATGCTTGGAGCCATCAATATGCGAACTGAAGGTCACGCCTTCCTCCTTGATCTTGCGGGAAGCTGCAAGCGAAAACACTTGAAATCCGCCACTATCTGTGAGCAAAGGCTTATCCCAATTCATAAATTTATGCAGGCCGCCAGCTCCCTCGATGACGTCCATTCCTGGCCGCAAATACAAATGATATGTATTGCCAAGGATGATCTGCGCCTTGATCGTATCAGTCAAATCTTCTTGTCTGATTGTCTTGACAGTACCAGCCGTTCCGACTGGCATGAAGATCGGCGTTTGGACTTTCCCGTGCGGAAGTGTCAGCTCGCCTGCACGAGCACGCGTAACAGAATCCGTTGCTTGGAGATCAAAGGTCATAGCCAATATCAGTTCTAAATGTGCGATTCTGAAACTGGATGTGTCCTGCATTTTTGTTCGCAAGAGCAACAGCTTCTTTCCAATCGTTTCCAAGCGCGGTGACAGCCAAGACTCTGCCGCCAGAAGTCACGAGTCTATCTCCTTCAAATCGCGTCCCAGCATGAAATGCCTTTCCTTCGATCAAATCATTGACGCCTGTGATTTCAAATCCAGTCTCATATTTTTCTGGATAGCCACCCGAAGCCAAAACAATCGTCGCTGCTGCGCGATCGTCTTCTTCGATTTCGATTTCGTCTAGGCGGCCTTGATGCATGGCTACGAACAATTCTACCAAATCCGTTTTCAAGCGAGGTAAAACGGCTTCTGTCTCGGGATCGCCCAATCTGCAATTGTACTCAACCACCATCGGATCATCGCCTACGAGCATAAAGCCAAAGAAAATGAACCCTTTGTACGTAATTCCTCGATCGCGTAAGCCGCTGATCGTCGGCTCGATGACGCGCTCACGCACACGTTGCATGACAGCATCAGTCACGAATGGCGGCGGAGAAACTGCGCCCATGCCGCCAGTATTCAGTCCTGTATCGCCTTCGCCAATGCGTTTATAATCTTTGGCAGTAGGAAGGACGACATAATGCTCGCCATCAGTTAAAACGAAAACCGAAAACTCAATCCCATCCATAAAAGACTCAATGACGACGCGCGCTCCTGCTTCACCAAATTTGCCATCGAGCATCTCTCGAAGGTCAGCTTTGGCTGCTTCAGTTTCTGTTGCGATGATGACGCCTTTGCCAGCAGCAAGTCCGTCTGCTTTGAGTACAACTGGTAGCGGATGCGTATCGAGATAATCAAGCGCTTCATCAAGCTGCGCAGCTGTAAATGTTTTGTG
>JAHDHF010000137.1 GCA_020631455.1 Saprospiraceae bacterium | reverse complement strand
TCGGCACTCTCTCTGCACTCGTTTCACTCGCACAGAGTTCAAACAACACCTACTATCCCTCAGCCGAATGGCACAGAAGATTTGAATTTTATTCTCGAACAATTTTTAATAATGATTTATTTTTTTTCGAGTCTAAAGCAAGACATCTTAAACTATTTATATCCTCAGAATCGATCCACATCCCATTATTATGTTTCTCCAATAGCAATAAACCACTCATAAAATCGTCATGCTTTAATGAGAATCCATCACAACTCCAGCAGTCATACCATCCTTTATTTTCATTATACTCTTTCAAAAAAGTAGGTACTGAATCGTAATCATTTTCTTTCAAATAATTACTCAGAGCTTCTTGTATTGCGAGACCAAATAAACCTCCATCAAAAATAATTGCCAATCGTATTCCGTCTTTTTCAAACCATAAAATGCACTCCTCTCCACAAGCAGGAACACCACAGACTTGACAGGGCTCGGTGAGATTTTCTAATACTTGAAAGGAACGTGTACCATCTTCAAATGAAGCCGTATAATTTTTCAACTTAGGAACGTCCATAATAGTTAAATTCGATTAGCAAATAATTATTGAAATTTAGAAATAATAAAAAATTTAAAGACAAGCGCTGCGGAGTGGTGGCGCAGCCAGACCCGAATGCAATTAAGCGACCGATCGAATAACGAGTCTTCTTAAAGTAATTCATAATCAGTATTTAACCGACTTCTCGAATTCTAATTTTTGTTGGTGTAATTACAGTAAATTTATTTCGTAATTCAATATTCAAATCAAGTATCACTTTAGTTAGCAATTCGATTTTAGCACTTATATCTTCTCCACTCAATCGATACAAAACGATACCATTATTTACTTTTTTCAAGCGGTAAGTCAACTCACCAAAATCAGTATCTTCTGTTAGGATAATGGAATCGAGACGATTTGCAAGATCAATTACTTCTTGATCTGTTATTCCTGAATTTAATTCGGTGATAGAAAAAACTTCTAATTGTTGTTTTCTGAGTGCTCGAATTATTCTAAAATCAACACTTTCGTCAGCTAAGATGGATAATAAGGCTTCTTGATTCTGAGAGGTCATGACGCTAATGAATAAACGACTTCATTGCGAATTGAGGCAGCTGCGTATGATAAGCAAGCAAGTATCTGTGTTTGATTCAGCATTGGGTAAGCTTCTAAAAGATCCATAACTGTCTCTCCTAATGAAAGTTTTTCGATAATTAAATCAACAGGGATCCTTGTCATTTTAATGATCGGCTTGCCATACAGAATCGATGGATTAACTTCAATATATTCCTTCCAGTCCATTTCTAATTCACTTCTAGGAGATTAACAATTAACATTTATCTAAACCTAAGATACATCTAATTTGTTCCAACTAAAGTGGACAAGCGCTGCGAAGTGGTGGCACAGCCAGATGCGAAACGAAGTGAAGCAGCCGAGCGAATAGCGAGCCACGAAGCATAGCGACCTTTTTCTATTTCCTTTAAAAACCCATCCTAAATCCTTCCCTTAAAAAGTGAAGGACTTTCCAAGTTGCATTTTTATAAAAAAATAGAAAAAGGATGGCCCAAAATAAAAAACATATTATCCAACAGCGCCTACAAGTCGGAATACACGCTTTCCATCTTCGAGCTTGAGAAAAACAAAAAAGTCTGCTGTCACGTGATGCTCTGGTGTTTTGACTAGGACTTGCACGACTGCTTCTGTCTCATCAGAATCAACTGTCAGGCGCTCAACGCTCATAATTTGATCAAACTGTGGGCAAGCAAATGTGTTGGTAATCGAACAATTCCCGCAGAAAAATTCACTTAAAAATTGATCAGTGCGACCTTCGAGATATGTATCGTGCTGCTCTACTCGATAGCCATCTGCCATAAATTCGAGCATTTGTGCCTCGTCGTGATTGAGCATAGCAGTTTCTACAGCTTTAAGAAAACATTCTAAATCTGCTTGGCAATCGTCAGTTAGTTCTTGTGCGATGATCTCGTTTTCTTCTTTATCGATGACAGGTTTTGGGCTTACGCAGGCAGCCAAAGAACACAAAATAAAAAGGACTAAAACGAAAAAGTATTTCATCTGCATGGTTTAAAAGCCTAAAATACGAGAAGTTTGCTGGAGTTCGTCTGCCATAAATCGATCATCAATGATGGTTTCAATTCCTGCATCAGAAAATTGCTGCAGATGAGCTTGAGCAAAGCTACTCATCTCGGCTTGTACTCGACCATCAAATTGAAGCTGCCGCATACGGATCGCTTGCACTGATACGTAATGAGCGATCGACATGATATGCTCGACATTTTCGATGATTTGGAGCAGATGGCGACCTCCAATCGGTCCCATGCTGACATGATCTTCTTGATTTGAGCCAGTCGGGATACTATCGACACTTGCTGGATGCGCAAGGGTTTTGTTTTCGCTGACGATCGAGGCTGCTGTGTATTGCAAAATCATCACACCAGAGTTGAGTCCAGCATTGGGCACAAGGCAATTTGGTAAACCATCATTGTGATGGACATCGACCAATTTATTGATTTGTCGCTCAACGAGATTGCCGATCTCGGCTGCCGCCAGTTTGAGATGATCAAGTACAAAGGCTATTGGCTGCCCATGAAAATTTCCGCCAGAAAGAATATCGCCATTCTCTGGAAAGACAATCGGATTATCGACAACGGCGTTGAGCTCTGCCTCGATAACCGAAGCTGCATGATTGATTGCCTGGAGCGATGCTCCAAGTACTTGTGGTGCACATCTGATGCAATACGCGTCTTGCGGCGTTCCTTTTTTCTCTGCGAGTCGAAAGAGCTGAACGAGCGTTTGATCATCATCTGTTTTGTCAGGACGAGCGCTTAAGACTCGATGTGTATGGCGAGCTCTCTGAACGTCGTTACTCAGATTCTCAAGCGCTGTTTGATCGATGTCTTGTACTTGCTCTTTGAGTTGATGGTAGAGGTTCTCAGTTGTTATTCCAGCCCACTCTGAGTCTTCAAACAATCCTTGAATATCAGCAGCTGCTTGTATCTGAGTTGCTTGTCGTCTTACTTGGTGAATGCGCAAGTCATAGGCTGATCGTCTACCACATAAGGCTTCAAGCGCAAGCGCTGTTTGTTGCGTAGCAAGCAAATAGAGATGACGACACTTTTGCAACGCTAATGCGCCCATAGCTGCCATTAATGATGTTCCATTGATGAGCGCGAGGCCTTCTTTTGCTTGGAGTTGGATCGCTTCTAATCCGAGTCGATCAAGTTCTGGTTTGACCGCTTGTTTGTTTCCGAGCGAGTCTAGGAGACTTCCCTCGCCCATCAAAGCAAGCGCAATATGTGATAGCGGCGCAAGGTCTCCACTAGCTCCCACGCTTCCGTGCTTGGGCACATACGGTACGAGATCATGATTCAAGAAGGCAGCCAAAAGTTGAATTGTCTCTCGCCTTGCTCCAGAGTGCCCAGCTAAAAGTGTATTGAGGCGAATCCCCATCATGGCACGAACGATCTTGCGATCATAAGGCTGCCCAACACCACAAGCATGTGATCTGATCAAATTTGCTTGAAGGATGGCATTATCTTCTGGCTTGATGTACACATCTGCATTCAATCCAAATCCTGTGCTGACGCCATAGACGATACGCTCTTGATCAATTACTTTTTGTATTTCATCTCGTGCCCGATCGACTGTTTCAAAACAGGTTTGCTGAATTGAAATATACGCGCCCTCAGCAATAGAAAGGACTTTGCTTGCAGTAAGTGACTGACCATCAAGAATTACTTGATCGTCAGAGTTGGGTTGTTGTTTCATGCGACTGTAAAGTAAAAACGCCCCGACAAATAGTCGAGGCGTTTTTTAAAGAAAATAGAAAGACAGGTTTACATGCCCATTCCTTGTTGCATTTCTTCGGGCGATACTTTTTCGTAACCTTCTGTACTTGGCTTGAAAATAGAAGCATCAACATTTTTAATGACTTCACTTGCTTCAAAAACCATAGAGCTGCCTTGAGCTGCTACTTCAAAGCGGAGTGGAAATCCTTCGAGTTTATTGAACGCTTCGACCATATCGCCTTTTGCTTTTCCGCCGAGTTTGAGTGCGTCAGTAACCCAAAAAACAACATCTGATTCACCTTTCTCGCCTTTCATCGTTGCTTTGTAGCATTCATATCCAGCGATTGTTTTCTTAGCGGTACGGTTATAGACGACATTTGGTACTTGGTCTTTTGCCTTGTCCGCAGAAGCTTCATTCTTTGCCATGTCTGCTTCTGTAAGCTCAGCATAGACTTTTTTGCCCATCATAGGAACGTCCATAAGTGTCAATCCGCCTTTGCCATCATTTTGCATGATCATTTTCATGTTCATCATCATAGGAATAGCAACAAAGACTGCTGTCTTTTCCTCTGTGAAATACATATCCATAGTCATTTGCTTCATAAAAGCAGCTTCCATGCCTTCAGCATTAGATTCGACAACTTTAAACTTTACGCCAGCTTCGCTGATTGCTTCGGTTTTACTTTTTTTCTTTTTCTTTCGTTTCTGAGCTAAAAGATCAGCAGAAAAAGTAGGTACAAGCATAATAGCTAATACGAGATACAGAATCGTTTTCATATAGAGAGTTGATTAGAGGTTTTCAAATTCGCAGCATGAAAGAATTACCATGCTATCTTTTCTTTAGCTAAAAATGCGCCAATCCCACGTTTACAGTCTGTTGTTTCACGGGCGTGGGCGTTACGTTCGGCAGCAAAATCTAGCGCTTCGTCTAAAGACATGTCCTGCACCGCTGAAATCATGCTTTTGGTTGTCGCCATTGCTTGGCTACTACACTTTTTGACAAGATTTTTAGCGAGTTTCAAAACATCAGCTTCAATTGTTTCTTTCGAGGAAACTTGAGTGAGCAATCCAATTGAATGTGCTTCATCGGCGCCAAGTAATCTCCCTGAAAGTAAGAGATCTTTAACTGTTGTTTCTCCAAGCTTACGAAGCAAAAAGATCATGACGATTGCTGGAATAAACCCGATGCGGACTTCTGTGTAGCCAAATTTCGCTTCAGGAACAGAATAGGCAAAATCACAAACCGTGACCAAGCCGCATCCACCTGCAATAGCATGTCCTTCTACTTGGGCAATGACAGGTTTTTTAAGCTGATAAATCATTTTATACAAAAGCATCAATGACTTCGAGTCATCAATGTTTTGTTGTAAAGTATTTTGTTGGAGTTGCTTCAGAAAGCCCAAGTCAGCACCTGCACTAAAGACATCGCCATTTGCCTTAAAAATGATGACTTTGACATCATCTCGCGCTTCAGCATCTGAAAATGCTGTTTTCAGCTGTTCAACAAAGACATCATTGAGTGCATTTCTTTTTTCAGGACGATTGAGCGAAATCGTACAAATACGATCACTAACTTCTACTTGTACAAAAGTTTGATTCATCATTGTGGCTGCAAATTGAAACGCGAAGATCGTACTTGGATTGATTCTTCGATAAACAGCATTAAAAATCCTGCTAATGAAACTTCACATCTATTCTGAAGCTACTCCTTCAGGTAGATACAGCTTATAAGTAATCGTTTCATAAACATCACGACCGCCAATTACGAGACTTGAACTCAATTTCTTCTTATAGCCAATTCTCAGTGTTGATCCAGATTGAGAACTTATAAGTTCATATCGACCAACCTCTATAAGCTTATCAAGTGTTTGCCGTTTGATGCCCTCTACAGAGATGATCTGCTCAAGCATGATTTGACTTCCGTCCCACTCTTCTATCTCTGGGTAGATATCGCCATCAAAAGCAACTTGCGTAATGCCTTCTTCTTCTGGGTCAAACATCTGGTGAACAGAACGATTGACTTGTGCAAAACAAAATTGAGCAGCACAAGCAAAGCAAATGAATAAAGGGATAAGTCGTTTCACGCCACACAAAATACCAAGAACCATGCTCGTTTGCAAAAATCGTGTGTTAGTCGATT
>JAHDHF010000013.1 GCA_020631455.1 Saprospiraceae bacterium | reverse complement strand
AGACGATGACCGTTGCGACTTTATATTTTCCAGTAAAATAGAGTTTGAAAATGCTGCCAATAATCGCGAGTAGCCAAATAATTGCACAAATTAAAATACCATTTCCGTCTTTGAGACCAATCAACGTAAATGGCGTGTACGTCCCTGCTATTAAAAAGAAAATAGAGACGTGATCAAAAACACGCCAGTTGAGGCTGCTTGGTTTTTCTTTGAGACACGCAAGGTGATAAATCGTAGAGGCGCAATACATGTTGAGCATGCTCAAGCCAAATAATACAACAGCTACTATGCCGAGGCTACCGAGTGTATCAAGATTGAAAAGCAAATAGATAATACCGGCGATACTGAGCACAATACCAAGTCCGTGTGTGATGATATTAAATTTTTCTTCGCTTGTCGTGTAGCGAGAAAACATCGCTTGGAGTTTTTCGAGTTGCTCAGTCATCGGTCATGTATTTATGCGTACAACGGAAAATTACGCATCATGTTGTGAACCTCTGCTCTGACTTCAGCTATCGTCGTGTCACAATCTGGCTTTTGAATCACGCGATCAATCCACTCGACGATTTGCTTGCAGTCGGCTTCTCTGAGTCCGCGCGTAGTGATGGCAGCAGTCCCGATGCGGATGCCAGAAGTGACAAAAGGCGACTCTGTATCAAATGGAACCATGTTTTTATTCGCTGTGATGTCGGCAGCGACGAGTGCTGCTTCAGCGACTTTGCCTGTGACGCCTTTGGAACGCAGATCGATCAGCATGAGATGATTATCTGTTCCGCCGCTAATGATGTCAAAGCCACGCGCGACAAATTCATCTGCCATTGCTTGCGCATTGGCGATCACTTGCTTGCCGTATTGTTTAAATTCTGGCTTGAGCGCTTCCCCAAAGGCAACGGCTTTGGCTGCAATAACATGCTCTAGCGGTCCGCCTTGCATCCCAGGGAATACGCCGCTATTCAAAATAGCTGACATCTTGATCGGGTTACCTTTCTTGGTTTTTCGTCCCCACGGATTGTTGAAGTTTTTGCCCATCATGATCAAGCCGCCGCGCGGCCCGCGAAGCGTCTTGTGGGTCGTCGTGGTCACGATATGGCAATGCGGCATCGGATCATTGAGCAATCCCGCCGCAATCAAGCCTGCTGGATGAGCAATATCTGCAAGCAAGAGCGCACCGACTTCATCAGCTATCTCTCGAAAACGAGCATAATCCCAGTCACGCGAATACGCACTTGCTCCACAAATAATGAGTTTTGGCTGCTCGCGACGCGCGATATGTGCCACGACATCCATATTGATGCGACCAGTATCTTTCTCGACGCCGTAGAATGTCGGCTTGTAATGCTTGCCGCTGAAATTGACTGTCGAGCCATGCGACAAATGCCCGCCATGCGACAAGTCAAAGCCCAAGATCGTATCACCTGGTTTCAAGCACGCCAAGAAAACTGCTGCATTTGCCTGTGCGCCAGAGTGCGGCTGCACATTGGCGTATTCAGCGCCAAAAAGTTCTTTGATACGATCGATGGCAAGTTGCTCGACTTGATCGACCACTTGGCAGCCACCGTAGTAGCGCTTGCCTGGATAGCCTTCGGCGTATTTATTGGTGAGGCAGCTCCCCATCGCGTCCATCACTTGCTGCGATGTGAAGTTTTCGCTCGCGATGAGTTCAATGCCTTCACGCTGGCGTTTGAGTTCGTCGCCGATCAAATTAAAGACTGTCGTATCGCGTTCTTGTGTATGTTGCATCTTTGATAGAAATAAAGCACCAAAATAAGCCGCAATTTACACCATGTCAGCACTCCACATTCCATCGCTCGCACATAAGATCGTCACTTGGGAGCAAGCTGCCGCTCAACTTGCCGAATGGCAGGCTTCCGATGAGCGGACGGTCTTCACAAATGGCTGCTTTGACCTGCTACATGCAGGTCATATCGCCTATCTCAACGAAGCGCGACTGCTTGGTCAGCATTTAATTATTGGCGTGAATACTGATACAAGTATTCAAAAACTCAAAGGCGATTCGCGTCCAATTAAACAACTCGCCGAGCGACTCTACATGCTCGCTGCGCTCGAGTGCGTTTGCTTGGTGACGCCCTTTGCAGAAGAAACACCGCTTGAATTAATTACAAGGATTCAACCTGATATTCTCGTCAAGGGCGGCGATTATTCAATAGAAACTATCATCGGTGCACAAGAGGTTTTAAGCCGTGGCGGCGAAGTAAAAGTCCTTCCGTTTTTAGAAGGATTTAGTACGACAGCAATGATTCGAAAAATACAAGCAGAATAAAACGTCTCATTTTTTAATAGAAAATTTGGGGCTGCCCGCTCGCTTTGCTCACGGTCGGGCTATTCGGCAGCTCGCTATTCGCTCGGCCCATCGGTCTGGCGCTGCGCGCCACTGCCTACTATCCCTCAGCCGCAAAAAAGATTTAATTAAATCCGATCTTCTTCGTTGAATTAATCTCACCAAATTCTTTTGTCTTGATATTAAAAATCTCGGCGAGTGTCAATTCTTTTCCTTGTGGTTTTGCTCCTAGTGAGGTGAGGAGCGCGTCAGCTTTTGGCTGCTCAAGTTCTTTAAATTCGTAGAAGGCGACCATGCGTCCTTTGCGAAGTAATGCCTCGTCGATATTCTTCTTGTCAGTATTAAATGTACAAATGATTTTAATATTGAGATAATCACTAAACAATCCATCTGTCAGCTGCAAGATTGTAGAAACTACAGACGTGCTATTTTCTTTCTCACGAGAGAGGATGACTTTTTCAGCATCTTCTATTATTAAAATAGAGTTTTTATGATTAATTAAAAATGTAATGAAGTCAGGCTTAATGAGTTCGTTGACAAAATCGTTTTGCACGAAGATGAAATCGACTTCATTGTGCTTGCTGAGCAGGTGTTTGATGTAGGATGTTTTTCCTGTGCCTGGTTTTCCGTGCAGTAAGATTAAACCTGACGACTCTTCTTCGATAGACGAATTAATAATGTCATTGATCTCAAAGAAGTCTTCATTATAGTTTGCTTGGAGATCAACGCTGAAGTTTTCGATATTGACATCTTCGGCGTAGAAGCTGCCATGACTTTGTGTCAAGACTTTAAATGCTGGACTTTTTTCTTTGCCGAGTGAGTTGCGGAGCATATCTGCCGTTTCAAAAACCCAGTGTTCTGTTTCTTTATCAGAGTTGATATACAGAAACGTGATCATAAACTCGTTATTGGCAAATTTAATTTCTATGCAAAGCGATGCTTGCTGGCTGCTCATAAAAATATGATCGGGAAAATCAAGATTTTCTGTCTCGCCTACTTTGTATGCTGTTGCTTTCCAAGTGCGGAATAGCTCTACAAAAGATTTGTCTTCAAATGGCATCATGGCAAGCGCTTTCTCGACATTCTTTTTATTGGTGACGAGTGGTATTTCTATATAATACCGTGATGCAATGCTGCCATACTCATATATAAAATACTTATCGCGCAAAAAATCGCCATACGAGTCAAAACAATCAATGATATTATTTCCTGATGATAATTTTTGTTTTGTTTCCATGGCGCGAAGATACAAGCGGCTCGGACAAGCGCTGCGAAGTGGTGGCGTAGCCAGACGTGACGAAGGAGCGGCCGAGCGATCAGCGAGCCACGAAGCATAGCGACCGCCACGAGCGAAGCTGTGGCGGATGGCCCACTAAAAAAATTAAAACGTGCGAATAATAAGGATGGCACCAAAAATCGCTAATCC
Source organism: Saprospiraceae bacterium (assembly GCA_020631455.1). GTDB lineage: Bacteria > Bacteroidota > Bacteroidia > Chitinophagales > Saprospiraceae > JAHDHF01. Next base: position 30,330 of record JAHDHF010000013.1, on the reverse strand, counting down.
GAGGCCTGCTATTCGCTTGACCCAAACGATACCGCCTGACTTGAGGAAGCGTTTGAGAAATTGGGCGGACTTAGCTTTTACGATATCCATGCACGTAATTGTAATCAGAATACCGCCGTACAGAGAAGCTGCATCTGCGCCTTGGAGGTCATTTTTGGCGACAATTGCCGTAGCAACTGTCACCCAATAAAAAATAGTAAATGGATTGATTGTATTAATTAAAAATCCTTGGATAAAAGCTCCTGTGAACGTGCGTTTGCCGATTGGTTTAACATCATCAGGATCAGGCAATTTTGAGACATACGTAACTATTCCAAAAAATATTAAAACAATACCACCAATTAGGCCAACATAGCGCTCAAAGCCTTGGAGCTTGGTGATGGCGTCCATCTGCGCAAAGGCGAAATATGTAAAGAGAATAAAAAATATATCGCTTGTAATAATCCCAGCACAGAGGACAAGTGCTGCTTTGACACTGTGCTGAATAGCTGTCTGGAGTATCGACAAGAAGAGCGGCCCGACGAGTATCGAGAGTAGTAAACCAAATCCCACGCCTTGTATGAAATACTCCATGCAGCGCGAAGGTAGTAGCTAGAATAGACTTGTTTTAATCTTCAAGAAGAGTAGCTGCTTGTATGTCTACATTGCCTTCGATCATGCGATGGACGTAGCAGGCATTCGCTTCTTTAATGAGTTCGTCACGCTGCTCGTCAGTGATATCGCCTTCTATTTTGATGGCGACAGTGATCGTTGTGTCGAGTGATCGATCTTTGTTGCGTTGCACATTTTCTTCGAGTTCGGCGTGTACATCACCGATTGTCCAGCCTTTTTTGCGAGCGATGTAGCGTACTGTTGCTGCTTTGCAAAGAGCTAGACTCGATAGAAGAAACTCGGTTGGCGCAAAGCCAAGATCTGTTCCTTTGCTTTTGATCGGTTCATCTCCTATGATCGCATGACGACCATTGGTGATAAATGATTGATACCCTTCGGGGATATTTTTGATTGTGACTTTTGCGCCCATAATTTATGTGTTGTCTTGCAGTAAAAATGACTCCCATTGTACAAAGCGATCACGCTTCATAACGCGCGGCACTTTGCCTTGCCCGCCGAGGCGGCCGATGTGTTTTTGCCACTCGTAAAATAACCGTGCTGGTATGATAACGACTTCCATACCGAGGACGTGATCGCGCTCCGTTGCGTAATCTGCATTGAGTGATCGTAAATGCTTGTCAAGCGTAGCTTTAACGTTTGCTGGTTCAATAGTATTATCACAACCAAGATACCAACGGTGTTTAAATGAATCTCCATCGGGCAAACCAACGACAGTAAACTCTTGAATATGAGTATCTAATGCCTGGCTTGTCATCTCGACTGCTTGATTCATATTGTCTACAGATAGATGCTCGCCGCAAATGCTTAAAAAATGCTTCGTACGACCAGTGATGATGATTTCGGCCGCTTCGACATCTGTAAATCGTATCGTATCACCAATCAAATACCGCCATGCGCCTGCGGGCGTACTCATCAAGAGTGCGTAATCTTGATCGAGCTGTACTTCATGAATTGCTTGAGCTTGAGCATCAGGCTTAAGATCGCCTTGCTCTGTAAAATTGCTTGAGTTGAACGGAATGAACTCAAAGAAAATCTGATTATTGAGAAACATGCGCATGCTGCGCGTGTCTGGTCGAGCTTGTGCTGCTATAAATCCCTCCGATGCAAGATATGTATCCATGTATTCGATCGGCTCACCGAGCAATCGATCAAAGCCTTTGCGATATGGCTCAAACGCAACACCGCCATGTACAAACATCTTGAGGTTTGGCCAGATCTCATGGATGTGAGCAGCCTTATGCTCTGCAAGAATGTGCTCAATCATTAATTGAATCCAAGATGGAATTCCCATCATAGATCCGACATCCCATTTCGGCGCATGTTTGGCGATTTCGTGTATTCGTTCTTGCCAGTCAGCAATATTCGAAATCTGCTGACCGGGCTTACTCACTCCGCGTAGCCAAAACGGGATTTTGCTCGCATTAATGCCCGTCAGATCACCAGTGAAATAGCCGCCTTGATCCTGAAGGTCTGTCGTCCCGCCGAGCATCATCATCCCACGCGTATAAAAATCTGCACCAAGATCAAATTGATCAAGATTGAGATAGCACTTGACACCTGCTCGTCTGATTGCCTTTATTTGAGCTTTTGTGATCGGGATATATTTACTCGGTGAGCCCGAAGTACCACTACTTAGTGCAAAATAACTGACTCGGCCAGGCCAACAGACATCAGCTTCTTGCTCAAGAGTGCGATGCCACCACGCATCAAACAAAGAATCATAATCATAAATCGGAACCGCTTCTTGAAAAGCCTTGATTGTAGATTGTGCGTTGAGCATTTCCCCAAATCCGAAATGCTTACCAAAGGCTGTCTGCTGCGCTTTGCGAAGCAATTTGCGGAGCGTCTTAGTCTGATATACAAGCGCAGGAGCATTGTTTCGAGCCAATCGGCTTTGCAGTGCGACGCCACGTTTAAGGAGTGATCCGAGTAGGGCCATGCTAAAAATGAGCAGTTGGGGTTAACCCAAAAATACAGATTCTTATCACTCTGTTCGAATTGTTTTTTTGGGGTCATCCCTCGCACTCATTTCATATCGTGCTTCGGGTCGCTTTGCTGCGTGGCTCGCTGTTCGCTCGGCCGCTTCGCGTCTGCTCCTTCGTCGCACCACTGCGCAGCGCTTGTCCATCTCATTGCGTGACAGCTGCTGGCATAGGGATGGGAGCAGCGCGAGCTTGCGAGCGGACGCCCAGCGTAGCGCAGGCGGCTAGGCTACCGTACTGCGGACAGCCCGCAGCAGCCATTGGCTGCTGATGCCCACTTTTATTATCCAATAGACACATTTAAAAAACAGCCGCCACTTCAACTCAATGAAGCAGCGGCTGAACCCACTTACCTATTTGCTGTAGCTTCCTTATTTCTACAGCTCATGAAACATCGCCTTAGGCGATATCGATCTTGCGCACCTCTGGTTGCGCAGGAATTTCTTTTGTCAACTCAATAGTAAGAATTCCGTCTTCGTACTGAGCAGAGATCGTCTCTTGATTGATATTCTCTGGGAGATTAAACGATCTCTTGAATGATTGAAGCGAAAATTCTTGGCGCAAGACGTTTTCAGATGTTGCATCTGTTTTTGCAGTTTCGTTTAATTCTCCTGCAATTTCTAAAACATGATCGTTTACCTCAATCGTAATTTGATCTTTCTTCCATCCTGGAAGTGCGACATTCATTGTGATGTTTTTATCGCTATCTATGATATTGACGAGCGGTCTTTGCAGCTGCGAGCCTCCTGATAAATCAGTATTAAAAAATGAGTTGAGCAATGTGTTGATCGGCATCGAATTGCTTCTGCGTGGTTTGATAAAACGTGTTGTGTACATGGTATATTCGTTTTGGTTTAAACAGTTGCCACACATAGATCAAGTCAAGTGCCGTTTGTAAAAACAGGACATTTTGACACATTTTATTTAAAACAAGCGACAAAATGTCTCGTTTTTGAAAAAAGCTAAAAAAATAGGGTTCGTTTTTGTCGCAGTCGGGGCCAAATTGCATATCGACACACTCCACGATGTTCTTCCTTTATGGCGATCATCTACAAGCAGCCCGATTCTCGTCGTCACTGATAGAAAACGAAATGAACTGCCAATCAATCATAATCGAGTCGTCGATATCGACATCGATGATTCATTTTCGCATCATGAGGCTGCGATTCTACTCAAAACTGGGCTTTACGATTACGTTGACTGGAGTTTAGCTGATTATTGGGTTTATCTAGATACAGATATATTACCTGTTCGGCTGCCTGTCGAGGATATTGCTGATCACTTTGTAGCTCCAATCACTTTTGCTCCAGATCACTGCACGATGCAGGAGTTTGCATTAAGTGCTGTGCATGAAGAAAGCTCTGAAGAGACGAATAGACGCTTCGCAGAAATAAAAGCTTCTGTAAAAGACATTTTTGAAGATCAACGTAAACACCAACTCAAGCACGAAGCTGCCTACCTAAAGGTTATAGACATTACAAAAGCTTATAAGCGAGAGGCTGCTCATAATGAACCATCCGATCGGCTGCGTAAAGCTCGTGACAGCTACTTCGAAGAAAAAAAATACCATAAGACAAAGCCGATACTACGCGTCAAGAAAATGAATTCTCTTCTCCAATCGAATTCTCTTATTGATAGAATTCGAGGGAAAATTAATCGGTTTTTTTTAAAAAAATATTTTAGAAATAATAGTCAATATTTATTCGAAACAGATGGAAATGGTCTATGGACTGCTACCGATCTAAAATACAAGAAATTTTTTTTTACTAATTATAATATAATTTGGGATCAAAAAAACAACTCCTTTCGTGATAAAGCAACCGACTTACACATTGACGATTCAAGACTAATAACTTTTTCTGATTATGTCAAAGGTCACAATTTGTCTTACGATCCAAAATCTGAATCGTGGCACAATAAAGACGGTTCGTTATTCTGGAAATCTTATCCCCTTGTAGAGAATATTTATCAACGAACAGGGTGCATCTATAACCCCGAAAACCAATCTTTTAAACTTGCAGAAGGGACAATCATTCAATATGTAAAAAAGTCAACTGCACTTAAAAAAACAATAGAAACAGATTTTAAAATCATCATCAACATTGAAGATTGGCAGCACTGGAATGGCGGTGTTTTTATTTTTGACAAATCGGCAAAATCATTTTTATATGATTGGAAGCAGCGTTGTCTTGCCGCTTTCACATTTCCAAACTGGAAAACGCGTGATCAAGGAACACTCATAGCAACTGTCTGGGATCATCAACTACAAGACCATCCAACGCTGCCGCAAGAGTGGAATTTTATAGCAGATTACTACAAAGAAGAGATTCTCTACAAAGGCAATTTTGAATTTGAAGTTTTTGACAAACGTATTACACCTTCATTATTGCACATTTATCACCATTGGGGTGATGATGACTGGCAGTTGTGGCGAGACTGCAAAGAAGTTTTGAATGTCACAGAAGCGAAATAAAAGCTCTGTATCTTAGAGGAAAATCATACGAACTGTACAAGCATTCAAATATCGTTCATGGCATGTGGATTGGCTCAGAGTTGTCTGGGCTTGAATTGCTGACAATTCATTCCTTCATCCGGTTTGGATACGATTTTTGGCTCTGGAAATATGATGACATTCAAACTGATTTACCTGAAGGTCTAACTATTAAAAACGCTGCTGAAATAATTCCAAAAGAACAGATTTTTTCATACAAAAACTCAAATCAATGGGGGCACGGAAAAGGCAGCCTTGCTGGTTTTTCTGATTTATTTCGTTACAAATTATTATACGAATATGGCGGCTGGTGGACAGATATGGACATTACATGTTTGGGTCGGCTGCCAGAGTTTTCTGAAAAAGGCTACGTTTTTAGAAAACACCCAAAACTTCCCCTTGTCGGCAACATCATGCACGTGCCGCCTAAGTGCGATCTAATGATTAATTGCTACAAAAAAGGAATAGAAACTGTCGATGAAAATAATACGGATTGGTTTAAGCCGATTCAAATTTTAATAGATGAAGTCAAGCAGCAAAATCTTCAAAAATATACGATCGACAAACTTGCACCACCAGATTGGTGGGACACTATTGTGCCGCTTATTTATTCAGCTCGAAATACACCAAATACACCATTAATCCATTGGATGAATGAAGAATGGAGGACTCGCGGAATAAATAAAAACATCGTTGTTAAAAATAGTTTTCTAGGAAATCTGTTTGAAAAATATGATATCGAAGTCCAATGGATGCATCATCTCGAATGGAAACAATTATATAATCGACCATCACAACCTATTCATACAGCTTGGTACAATAAACTTCCGATTCCAAGAATTTTCAAAAAAGTGTTTCGAAAAATCAAAAAAACAATTTCGTAGTCTGTATAAGACGCGAAACGAGCAATTGCATCTTTGGAGCCGCTTCCTCTACAGTTTTTAATACTTCTTCAATTGTTGTCTTTGTAAGTCGGTCGAGCGGAAAGCAAACATTTGAAATAACACCGAGTACACAAACTCGAATACCTTGATGTCGAGCTGCGATTACCTCAGGTACGGTACTCATCCCGACAACATCACCACCGATTCGATTCATGTATTGATACTCAGCAGGCGTCTCGAGTGACGGCCCTTGAGTAGCGACATAGACAGCGTTATGCAGTTTGATGTTTTCTTCTTGAGCGATGTCATGAGCCGCTTGACGAAACAACTCATCATAGCTTTTCATCATATCAGGAAATCGCGGCCCAAAACGCTCATCATTTTCACCACGGAGCGGATTGATCGGAAGTAAATTGATATGATCGCGGATGAGTGCAATGTCGCCAGCCGATTGCTCGCCTTGCAATCCGCCGACCGCGCTTCCGACAAAAAGAGCCTCTGCGCCAAGAAGGCCCAGCACTCGAACGCCAAATGTAATCTCCTCCTCAGAATAGCCTTCGTAATAATGAAAACGACCAGCAAATGCCGCGACACGAACGCCATGCAATGTCCCGATGATGAGTTGACCAGCATGGCTCTCGACTGTACTTGATGGCATATACGGAATGTCATCATAAGCAATGACAATCGGCTGCTCAATCATCTCGCGCAAGCCGCTCAAACCCGTACCGAGTATGACGCCACAAGTCACATCATTGATATTTGCGCGCGCTCGGATGTATTCTGCTGCTTGAGCTGCTTTGTCATAGAGTTTCATAGTGATGCGTATTTGTGATACTTGAGTAAGCCATCGCCAGGCGATTGAGTGCAAGACGCGATATCAAGACCGACATTTCGGAAGGCAGCTTGCAGATACTCAAACGCATAATGCGCGACCGAACCAACGAGATGAATCGGCGGAAAATCACTGGGTTTTAAATCATAGCGCAGCACAAAATGCTTGACAAAGGCAGCAAATCCCGCTTCGAGTATCCCTCGGCAGTCCGAATGCTCGAATGCTCGCTCAATCACGAATTGAGCAAACGACGCAACATAGCGATTTGGATAATCTTGAGCATAAACAGCCGCTACAATCTCAGCCTTCGAAAAGCCAAACTGCTCGAAAACAGCCGCAGAAGTCTCAGCGCTAAGCAAATCGTAGCAATACGATCGTATCAACTGCGCGCCAATGTCAAATCCACTGCCTTCGTCGCCGAGCAAGTAGCCTAACGAAATCGGTCGATCGATGATCTTGTTACCGTCATACAAGCAGCTGTTTGAGCCTGTGCCGAGTATGCAGACGAGTCCAGCTTTGTTTTGCGATGTCGCACGACAAGCGGCGAGCATGTCGTGATTGACCTCAATATCTGCATGCTCAAAAATCGGCTGCAATCCAAGGCGAACAATCGCACAGCGTGCTCCATTGATACAAGCCGGACCGTAGAAAAAAATCTGCTTCACTTCATGCCGCCAGCCTTCTGCAAAAACGCTCTTCAAAGAAGTCTCAATAGCCGCAGACGTGTGCAACACAGGATTGAAGCCTTCGCTCATGTGCGAGCGTACATCGCCGTTTGGCAATACGAGTCGCCAGTCCGTTTTTGTGCTTCCACTTTCTGCTATCAACATCATCGTTGCGAATATCGCTCACGCTGCGCGATCCGTGGGCAAGCGATGGTAAGCAGTGCCGCGTAGCGGCAGACCGAGCGGAGCGAGGGCCGAGCACAACCGCATGAGACAGCGGCGATCAGGACAAAAAGATTGAATTGAAAAATGTGGGGCGTCCGCTCCTTCATTTCATTCTGTCGCGGCGGGCTGTCCAGGGTTTCGCTATTCGCTCATCACTCGCAGGCTCGTGAGCTGACGCCCCTTACCATCCCTACGCCAATGCCGTAGGACGAGACTGAGCCGCTGGCTGTCTGCGGTAGAGTGTGCGAGCTGCTGCACAGCGCGATGCTGCCGAATGGCGTGAGGCAGCATGACCCAAAATCATCATCAAAACTGTCACAACAAGAATATTAAGTGAATTGCGCCCGATATTTGGTGTGTGCTTACCGCCTCCCGTACATTTTAATCGTTTGATATGAATATGAAGACAATTCAACTGCTTGTGCTTGTTCTGTTTTTGGCTGTGGCAGGCTGCAAGTACGCCGATGTCAATGAGGTACAGGTAGGCGACTGGACGCCAGAGCTGGCTGCTCCACTCGTCAATACATCGCTGACGACTGAGGATCTGCTCGGCAATATCGATAACACGACTTTGGAAGTCGATGCTGATCAATTCTTGACACTCATTTACGAAGGTGAAGAATATTATATCGATAGTGATTCGCTGTTTGAGTTGATTCCTGATTTTCAAGTACCGGTGACATTTCCTGATTCAGTTTTTGCATTTCCGTACGATCTGCCAAATGGTATCGACATTTCATTTATTGATGTGCGCAGTGGTTTTGTTTCGGTCGCCGTTGTGCCGCAAACTGTCAATGCTGATGTGACCGTTTATATCCCGGAGCTTTCGTTCAATGGCGTTATGTTCGAAGAGACATTTCCTGTTTCGACCTTTGGCGCAGTCAAAACATTTGATGTCAGTAATTATACCTTGACGCCAAATCAGGATACTCTTTTCTTGCGTCATCGTGCTGTTTTATCTGGCACAAGCACGCCGTATACATTGCAGCCTGCGAGTGGCGGCGGCCCTCCGGTGATTTGGAGTTTTTCGGACTTTACCTATTTGTATGCAGAGGGTTATCTCGGGCCAGGCTCATTTGATATTGAGCGTGATACTATTGAAATTGATTTTTATAATTCTGTCGTCGATGGTAATTTTTATTTCGAAGATCCTCGAATCATTATTGACATTGATAATGCCTTTGGTTTTCCTGTACGGATTGCTTTACCAACTGCGGAAGTCATCACTATTGATGGAAGTGTCGTGCCAATCAATAGTCCGACGCTTGCGTCTGGTGTCAATATCAATTATCCATTATTAAGTGAAGTCGGTCAATCAAAGCAAACTCAAGTCATTGTAGATCAAACGAATTCTGACTTGCCTGCGGTCTTGGCTGCCCAAGCTGAATTAATTGATTATCAAATTGTACCATTAGCAAATCCTGATGCTGATCCATCGATCGTTGGCTTCTTTGATGAAAATAGTTTCTTTAGCTTAAAAGCAACTGTTGAATTACCGCTATGGGGTTATTCAACTGGATTTTCGGCGAGAGATACAATTGCAATTGATTTATCAGAATTTGATGATGTGATCGAAGGCGAGTTTGTATCACGCACGACAAATGGTTTTCCGATAGATGCTGATTTACAGATTTATTTCCGAGATGCAAGCGGCAATGTCATTGATTCGTTATTGACAAGTGATCAACGAGTAATTGCTGCTGCACCTGTTGGTGCTGATGATCGTGTTACATCTCCAGCTGTCAAAGACACGCGCTCAGCTATTGATGAATCACGTTGGGCAATTATTAAAAATTCGACGGTTGATATTGTAATTGCTGGAAAATTAACAACGCTGAATAATGGTAGCGAGTCAGTCAAAATCTACAATGATTATCAACTCGATACACGCCTTTCATTTAGAGGAACAGTTCGTTTAAATTAAAAACAGACAAGTGTTTATTATGAAGTATTCTAAAAAAATAATACTTGCTGTTTGTTGTTTGCTTCTGGCGAGCAGCGCCTGGTCGCAGCAAGAGCTGAGTACATATTTTATGGACGGCTTGTATCAGCAGCATTTTATGAATCCTGCTCATGTCCCAGACAAAAATATTACGATCGCCTTGCCTAGTGCTTATTTTAATTTAGAAAATAGTGCTTTTGCACTTGACGATGTTGCTCAAATTGATGCAAATAATGATTTAATTTTGAGCGGTCAAAATCTCGTAGCAAATTTAGATCCATCAAATTCACTTGGTTTTAATAGTGAGCTACAATGGATCGGTGTGGCTGCAAAAATTAAAGGCATTGGTATAACTGCAACAATTTCTACCAAAGGCGCTCTCACATTTATTTATCCCGAAGAATTACCAAGATTAATTGTAGAAGGTAATGGACAATATGTCGGAGAAACGATTAATGTTGCTCCTGAATTTCAAGGACTCGTTTACCAAGAGCTTGCTCTTGGTGCATCATTTACATTAAAAGAAAAAATTACGATCGGTGGTCGATTAAAATATTTAAATGGTACGCTTGATGTCTCAACATCTGAAGATAGAAACGAGATCAATTTATTTACTGATAGCGACTTGTATGATATTACTGTAGCCACAGATTATCAATACAACACTACAAATATTGACGGTGCATTTTTTAATTCTTCATCTGCAACTGGTATTGGTGTCGAATCTATTCTTACTGGAAATCACGGCACAGCAATTGATCTTGGTGTCGTCATTAAACCAATAGATAAATTAGAGATTTCAGCATCAGCTACAAATCTTGGTTTTATTCGCTGGAAAGATGGCGCAAATCAATATCTTTCTAATAATTCAATTACATATCAAGGTATAGATCTTGATGCGACTGTTATTAATGACACAGTTAATTTTAATGGAATACGCGATACATTAGAAGTGATTTTTGATATACAGAGTGTCAATAATCCAGATGGATACACAACTGGATTGCCAGCGCAGTATTCGTTGCAGGGTAGCTATGATTTGCCTGCTGGATTTACGGTCGGTGCTTTAGGTTATATTGAGTCATTTAGAGGTCGTACGCGCTCATCGGTTGCCTTGAGTGGACGTAAAAAGTTTGGTAAAATTGCTGCACTTGGACTTGTGTATTCTGTCCGCAATAAAACCTATGATAATCTTGGCGTGAATGTTATGCTCAATCTTGGCCCGGTACAAATTTATACTATGACTGATAATGTTTTGACTGTTTTTCAACCCTACGATAATCGCAATTTTAATGTACGACTCGGAGCAAATATTCGCTTGTAGTTATTATTAAAAAATACTTTGGGGCTGCCCCTCAAATAAAATGTCTCCTAGAAAAATATCTAGGAGACATTTTATTTTTCGGGTCGGGCTATGCGCAGTACGGTAACCTAGCTTTTTTTGCTTTCCAATACATTCCCTCGCTGGCTGGGGAAGGCGTGCGAAGCACGCTGGGGGTAGATTTATTTCAATTAAAAAACAAGCAAAAAAATCCACTTCGCTCATTACATTCGCTCGCGCTGCTTCTATCCCTCAGCCAAAAAATACTCTAGTGGACAAGCGCTGCGAAGTGGTGGCGCAGCCAGACGCGACGAAGGAGCGGCCGAGCGAACAGCGAGCCACGGAGCATAGCGACCCGAACGAAGTATGAGTGAGGGATGGCCCAAAAAAGTGTTTCTTTGTACATCAAAATCCTTGAAGCATGAACGTACCTGTCACGAATACTGGCTCTCAACAATTGCCGCATTACGAAACGATCGGAAGTGCTGGCTTGGATATACGCGCAGATCTCAAAGCGCCTCTCACCTTGCAGCCAATGGAGCGCGCGCTGATACCGACGGGTTTGTCTTTTGCATTGCCCGTAGGCTATGAGGCTCAAGTGAGACCAAGGAGCGGTCTGACTCTCAAGCGTGGCTTGACGCTCGTCAATACGCCTGGTACAATCGACAGCGACTATCGTGGTGAGGTCAAAATCATTATGATCAACCTCGACACCCAGCCTCAAACGATCGAAAATGGAGAACGCATCGCGCAGCTTGTCATTGCAAAATATGAGCAAATAACATGGCAGCTGGTAGACTCGCTCGATGAAACGGAACGCGGCGCTGGAGGATTTGGAAGCACTGGCGTTTAGGCTTTTTCTTGAATGACGCCTTCTTTTTCTGCTTGATCAAATGCATCATTGACTTTGACGGTTTTGCCTTTTTTGCGGAGGCGCATATTGAGCATTTCGACTCCGAGTGAAAAGGCAATCGCAAAGTACAAGTAACCTTTTGGTATTGCGCCTGTCTCGCTGCCGAATACAGATAGATGTGCCATGTGCGCGCCTTCGGCGAGCAGCATAACTCCAATCAAAATCAAAAATGCGAGTCCAAGCATTTGTAAAGTTGGATGTTTGTTGATAAAGCGACCGACTGGTACAGCAAAAACCATCATGATAATCACTGACAAAACAACAGCGATAATCATGATGAGGAGTGCACCTGTGATGCCATTGGTCATACCTACTGCTGTGAGTATACTGTCAAATGAGAAAACAATATTGATGATTGTAATCTCAAAGATGACTGCTCCAAGGGTTGAGACTTTTCGATTTACAATCTCGTCTTCGTGGCTGCCTTCGAGCTTGTGATGAATCTCAGAGGTTGCTTTGTACAATAGGAAGATTCCACCTGCTATCATAATGAGGCTTTGACCCGTAAAGCCGAAGCTAAAGTTTTCGGTATGCTTTGTCAACCATGAAATAGGCTCATTCATTTGGATTAAAATATTAATGCCAAACAAGAGTGCTACACGTAAAATCATCGCGAGTACAAGGCCGATATTGGCTGCTTTTTTCTGTAATTTTTCTGGTAAGCGAGATGCTGCTATTGATATGAAGATGATATTATCAATACCAAGGACGATTTCAAGAAATGTCAACGTCAGCAAACTCATCCAAACGCTTGGATCTGCAAAATCTGGCATTACAAGTAAAAGCTGCATCATGGTCTATAGATTTTCGTAGTTGCGAAATTACGCTTTTGATTTTGGACGACTTATCTAACCCAAAGACACAAAAAAAGGCGTCTCCCAAAGGAGACGCCTCTGAATCTAATGATTCAATGTGTCCTGATTAAGGACGTGCTTTCACAAATTTGTGAGCTACACGATCGCTACCATTCTCGAGTACGAGGATGTACACACCATCAGCAAGCTGATCGATGTTTAGCGCGTGTGTATTGATTCCAACATCCGAAGGATTGATGACATCGTTGATGACTCTGCGGCCAAGAGCGTCTACAACGTTTACTTGAACTGCATCGAGGCTCGTAACCTCAAAGTCGATGTTCATCACACTTTGTGCTGGTACTGGGAATACAGATCCTATACTGAAGCCGCCAGTCGTGCGCTCAAGTCGTACAACATTTGATAGCTCGTATGAATCATCAAGATCAATCGAACGTAAACGGTAGTAGCTTACTGTCATTGGATTGTTGTCATGCATTTGATAGTACTGAGCTGTAGAGCTGTTGCCCGCTGCAGCTTGTGTACCGACTGTCGTCCAATCTGATACACCATTAGCAGAACGCTCGATCACAAATTCACGTGTATTCACCTCTGTAGAAGTCACCCACTTGAGGAGATTACGTGAACCATCAATTAGGCCTTCGAAACTAGTCAACTCGATAGGAAGCGTAGTACATGCAGGATTAGTAGATGCATCATCAACGACTACTGTTTGCTCGGCTACAGCAACACAACCAAACTGATCAGTGAATGTGTAAGAAATCGTTGTAGTACCAGGTCCTCCCATAGCAGCAGCAGCAGCAGCAGGATCAAATACGCCTGCTCCATCATTGGTTGTAGCGCCGTCTTGAGCACCAGGGCCACCAAAGACACCAGTAGTAGAAAAATCTAGTGCTGGAGTGGCTGTTACTGTAACATATGCAGGAGCCGAACCATCAAATGCACCTGTACATCCGTCTCCTGGACCAACAACGTCTGGGTTTAGTCCATCATCTACAAGAGTCGTTGGTCCGACAAGAACATTTCCCTGTCCATCAACGACTGTAACTGAACCATTATCAGCTGGATCACCGCTACCACCACAAGTACCAGGAATAGTAATACCATCACCATATGTATCAATGACACGAATCTCGAACGGACCGTCAGCTAATGCAAGTGCTGGTGATGTCCATGTCGATGTGCCATTACTTGTGAATGTACCTGCCGCAGCAGTGGCAACCAGTACTCCATTTACATCATATACCTCGACTACTTGCTCAGAGTTTGACCAGTCGTCACCTTCAATTGTGACTGAGACAGAGCCGAAATCACCAGGAAGTGAAGTACCGTTAATTGCAATAGGTGCATCATCTACACATACAAAAAGAGCTCCGTCAGGGTCCGTAACCGTTGCTACTGGTGCTACAGGAGTGGTAAAAGGAACAGTAACTGTGCAGCCATTTCCGTCTAGTGCCGTCACATTTACAGTTGTACCTGGTGCTACTCCTGATACTGTATAAGTACCACCATTAGCAAGAGCAGCATCACCAGCTCCACCTTGGTCATCAGAAACAGTAAATGTTGAAGCATCATAACCAGGAAGACCTCCTTGGATTGTGTACGTAACATCATAAGTATATGGATCGCTCGTAGCACAAGTCACAACAGGAGCCGCTGTAACAGGGTTAAGTAAAACTATCATTTCGGTCTCAGCGACATTAACATCAAAACAATCTGGTCCATCATCAGCTCCATCACCATCATTATCAATCGAAACAAAGAAGTTGTCTGCAAACGGATCACCATCACCAAATGAAGCAACAGGAGCAACGTAATATATTGTATTATTGCCTATATTATTCGTAAGAGTGGCAGATAAGGAGAAATCTCCACCTCCTAATACTCCAAGGAAAGTAGGATCTGTGAGTGGATTAACACCATCAACAGGAGCTGCTGAATACAAGCCGAAGATCATGTCTTCTTCTAATTCGCCAGCCCAGCTATTATCACCTCCAGCTTGGAAGTTAGCAGTAGCTCCTATACAAAGGATATTAGCATCAACTGACATCGTACCTGCATCAGCAAGACATTCTGAAGGAACAACTGTAACGTATGTTCCATTATGCAAGCAATCTCCATCAGAAGGCGGTCCGTCATCGGCTGTACCATAAATACCATCTGCTCCTTCATCAGCATCAAAAGCAACAGCCGTGTAACAAACTGTATATGTTGTGCCTATAGTTGTTGGTCCGAAGAATGTTGTATTTGTGGCTAGAGCAGTAGAACAATCAGATGCATCAAAAATAGATAGAGCTGTTATGGCTGCTCCACACTCGAGAGTACCGTTTGTGTTATTTGACTCAAGAGTTGATGTACCTAAAAGTATAGAGAAGCCATCTTCTGTTGTTGCTGTGTATGTAAAGCAATACTCAACTTCAGCAGAAATTGGTGTTGCAAATTGATCTGGTGCATCATTGAATTGATAATCCGTAGGGAACGTAAAATCTGTTCCGTCAACTGCATTTGGAGCTTGTACAGTAGTCAAACATCCAGGATCAGTACAGTTTGCACCGCTAGCAGCAGGATTAGGATTGTCTGCATTGCTACAGAATACGCAAGATGGATCAGAAGCTGGAAGTACTTCAATAGTAATGCTAGATGTTGTGCTAGCAGTAGAGGTAGAGCCATCGCATCCAATGCCTGAGCCAGAGAGCACAGTAGTGATTGTGTGCGTGCCTGGAGAAAGTGTAGCAGGATCAATCGTCCACTGGAACAAACCATCACCAATCTGCTCAGCAGAACCTGCAGTAGCTGTAGCTAACGCTCCATCGATATCAGATGTCAATGTAAGCGTACCACCAAGGTAGTTGTTCATTGAACCAATGATCTGTGCACCTGTAGCTTGAGCACAAGTAGTACCCGAGCAGGCACCCGTGCCGCCATCACAATCGAAGTTTGTGTTGTCAAATGTTGCAATTACAGCCCCACTTGGATCATAGAGAACAAAATATCCGTCTTCACAAGAGAATCCATCTCCAGCGATATCTTCAAATGTGATATCTCCTGTAGCCCATAATGGAATAAACAATCCTACATCATAGTCCGTAGTCGAACTAATAGGTGGACCAAACAAACTTTCAAGAAGAGCATTCATCTCTGCTTCTCCGCCAGCTGTGCCTGCAGAACCAAATGTAAGGACATGCTCTTCTGGAAATCCATCAGAATTATATTCGAAAGAAAATGTCGTAGAAAACGATGAAAAGATCGTAATTGGAGAACTTGTAGGACAAACTCCTGTATAAGAATTGCCGCCATTTACGTTGACAATAATACCATCAGCATCAGAACACAGAAATGGTGCTCCTGCTGGTTGAGCAAAGAGGTTTGTTGCAAACAACAAACTTAAACTCGATAGAATGAGTAGTAGTTTTTTCATAAAAAATAATTGGGCTTGGATTATTTAGAAAGAAGAGTTTTTTTCTTCTTCAGTTTAAGCTTCATGCTTTTAGCAGATTTTTTAAAGACTGGAGCATTTCCTTCTTTGAAATCGCCACGTAATGGAGCTTTCGCCATTGAAGCCATTACTGTAGTTGCATGATTCTGCTCTACTGGTGTTACGACTAACCTATGTTGCTTTTCAACAGTATTTCCTGTGCGATGAGTAATCGTTTTGCTTGCTTTCGCTTTGATCTCTTGATTTACTGTTCCATTTTTGTTTTGACTTTGTGAAAAACCAACGGAAGAGATACCAAAGAGAAGCATTAACACACAAGCTAAAGTGCATATATGTTTCATATGAGTTTTGTTTAGGTTAAGAATAAAGTGCTAATATAAAATTTTGGGCGTCACAATTTCTTAAAAATTGGTATTTAACATAAAAAAGCGGTCTTTTTTAGGCGATTGTGGAAAAATAACCTACCCTAAAGTGCAACTTTTATGGAATTGGGCTTCAATTGATAGGTTTTGACTCTCTAACCATTAGAACTCTTGTTGGACAAGCGCTGCGAAGTGGTGGCGTAGCCAGACGCGACGTAGGAGCGGCCGAGCGAACAGCGAGCCACGGAGCATAGCGACCCGAAGTGAGCTTGCGAACGAAGGGATGGCTCATATAATTTATTCTCCATCTTTGTAATTAATGTGGTATCCAAATACAATTCCTCGCGTTCTGCAACGGCTCTATCCGCAATTGCTATGGAGTATCGCGACTCAAGAAAAGGTATTGTACTTAACCTTTGATGATGGACCAACACCAGATGTCACAAAATGGGTGCTCGACTCATTAGATCAATGGAATGCTAAAGGCACTTTTTTTTGCATAGGAGATAATGTGCACTCATATAAGTGCATCTATGATGAGATTTTAAATCGTGGTCATCAAACTGGCAATCATACTCAACTGCATCTTAATGGTTGGAAAACTGATACAAACACATATATCGAAGGCGTTCTGCTATGTGCTGAAGTCATTAAGTCAACGTTGTTTCGGCCTCCGTATGGTCGGATGACTCGGCGGCAGCGTAAAGCGCTCTTGGAACTCGACTACAAAATCGTGATGTGGGATGTGTTGAGTGGTGATTTTGACGAGTCAATCACAGGTGAAAAATGTGCTCAATCTGTCATCAAATATGCTCGATCGGGTTCGATCGTGGTTTTCCATGATAGTGTCAAAGCATTTCCTAGATTGCAGGTCGCTCTCCCTATCGTGCTCGAACACTTTACTGCTCTTGGCTATCGCTTTGAAGCGCTTCCTCTTTGACTTGATTTTTTCGCTTGCGATTGTTGATGAGATTTTTGAGCCAATTGGGCACGATGATAGCGCCAGCAAATAAATAGGAATAATAACTCAGGAGTCGCCAAATAACAGCGATGATAATGCCGAGGCTTGCGTTGTACTTGCCAGTATCAGTTATAACGACATCACCTAAAAAGTTATTGAACAAGCCTTCGGCTACGCCTGCGCTGCCAGGCGTCGGGCTGAATGCCATGACGATATACATCGCCTCTAGGCGGCCAAAGAGATTAAACTGCGTAATATCGATCTCGACCATAAACGCCATCACCAAGACTTGAAGGACAAGAAACCGTACCGACCACGCTGCTGCTGTGCTCAAAAATGCTTTGGCATGAAATGCCCAACCTCGTGATTTCATCTCACTCGAAGCTAAAATCAACTGCGCTCCAAGTCGCTCTGCTCCACGTCGAAGCTTTTTGATAAGCGGCAAACTCGTCACTGCAATTAAGAAGCTATTGATCAGCTGCGGTTTGTAGAAAAGTCCAAGTAAAAGCAAGCTGCCATAGCCAAGCATCGTCAAGTAAGCGGTGATGATAAGACTATTCTGCCAGTAGCTCATATGAAAAATACCAGGATTGCCGACAAAAACAATGTCTGGTCCGAGTAGAGCAAGCAAAATCGGCAGCGTCGTAATAAAAAACAAGGTGTCAAGCACCATAACGTACACGACAAGCGCTGCCGTGCGCCCTGCGCCATAATTCTCTTGCGACAATGCAAATAGTGCAACCAAGGAACCGCCGACACTGGTGGGTGAGATCGACGAACTAAACTCCCAAATAAAAATCAACTCGATACATTTCTTCCAAGCAAAATGACCATTAGAGAGTAAGCGAAGACGATATACATAAATGAAATGCCGAATCACTTGCAAAACCAAGGCAACACCGATAAAAAACAAGGTGTGCAGCGTCCAATTGATCGCCGTAAAATCCTCGACATTAAAATTGCGAAAGGCGAGATAAAACACAACGCCAACACCGATCAGTATCGGTACGACGATGCGACTTGTCTTGATCGAGTTGAGCAGCTCTTCTTGCTCTTGCTCATCGAGCATCGCGACATCATCGTCGATGTCGAGGGGTTTTGTCAGTTCCTTGGGAGGTTCAGGTTCGAGTCGCACGAGCAGAGATTAATCTGATTCGCCAGCTCCTTCTTCGATCCAAAAATTGTTTTTGCCCATTCCGACGGTGACTCTCAATTTTTGCATCTGAATCAACTCCAACATCGCGAGGAAATTGAAGATCGCATGAATGCGACTTTCAAGCTGACTAATCACTTCCGCAAAAGCAATTTTCTTGCCGCCTTTGACTCTCGAAACCCAATTTGTACGCTCGCCTTCTAGAGAGTAGCTATACCGCATCACTTTATGCGGTTTGATTTTGCTCCTACGATCATAGCGATCCATGATCCGTGTATACGCTTTGAGTAGATTGAAGAGCGTAACACTCTCTAGCTCAACATCGACAAGTGCCGTCGTAGCGATCTGCTTGAGCTCACTCGAGACATTGCCACGCGGCATCATAAAGCCACGTTCCAATTCGAGTTTGCGCATATCATCAAGCACAGCCTTGTAGCGCTTGTACTCGATCAGGCGTTGCACCAGCTCTTCGCGCGGATCGATCTCATTGCCTTGCTCATCGAGCTCCTTACGCGGCAGCAGCATTTTTGCCTTGATACGCATCAGCTTGCTCGCTACTAGGATAAATTCACTCGCCAGGTCAACATTAAGCGCTTCCATCCGCTTGATATAATCAAGAAAATCTGTCGTAATCTGCGAAATCGGGATATTATAAATATCCAATTCATCACGCTCGATGAAAAACAGCAGAAGATCAAACGGCCCTTCAAATTGGGCAAGCTTAATCTGGAATATGGCACTTTGTGTCGTCATGCGTTGCGCAAACATACGCGCATCGTATCGCCAAAATCACACCATCATCTCCACACTTGGTGCAAAACTCACACGACATTTGAGTACCAAAACCGAACTTACAATTCTGAGTTTTCAGTGTAGAAATTGGGGCTGCCCTCGCTCCGCTCGGTCGGGCTATCCGCAGTACGGTAGCCTAGCCGCCTGCGCTCCGCTTGGCGTCCGCTCGTATGCTCGCGCTGCTTCTATCCCTCAGCCAAAAAAACAGAAAAAGTACATAGTCATTTGTCACATTAGTTGGTTCGAAAGAAATAAATACTCAAGTAATAGCAACTTTAATTCAGCACCGACTTCAATTTCTTTTAGTAAACCTTCTATATATTTTTCTTGCCGTTTATTTAATAGAAAGAAAGAACTTTCACCGTATTGGTACTTTATATTTTCGCCATCAAGTAGCGTTTTATAATCATTAACATTATTTGATATCACTTCAGCTTGTTTCTTTTTGACATCATATTCTTGCCATATACTTTCTAATTTATTAAGTAGTTCATTACGTTTGTTTTCAACTAAATATTCTGTCTCTTTTATTTTGATGTTTCCGAGATCTACTTGACCGCGCGCACCTCGAAACAAAAGTGGCATAGAAAAATTAAATCCAAATTTGAAATCATTTACAGAAACATTTGGAGCAATGCTTTCTTGTGATGTGGCAAGCAAAGGGTTGTATTTTACTTTTAGTTTAGGCTTTAGTTTCTCCCGTTTTAAACGAAGGTCTAGCCTCAAGGTGCTTATTTTATTTTGATACGAGAGGATTATAGGATGCTGGTCGATCACAATATTCTCCAAGGATGTAATTTGTGTATAAAAAGCAGCCCTCGCCTGCTCAGGCTTAACAGTAGGCAAAAGTTGTGCAGGTGATTGATCTAGCCACAAATACGTTTCAAGGTTTTCAGTTGCTTTAATAAGCTTTTGATTTAACTTCAATCGTAAGAGCCCGGCATCCTGCAAAGCAATAGTTGCCTCTAGAGTATCCATTGCTGTTTTTTCTCCACTCGTAAATGATTGCTTTGTGTTGTTAAAATACGATTGAGCAAGACGTTCATTTTCAAGTAGAATACCATTAAATTCTGAAAACTGTTGCCACAAGACGTAAGAAACAGCCGCTTCATACATCAATTGATTTAAAAGAATTTGTCTTTCAAAATTCGCTAGTTCAGAGTACAATGCCGCTTGTTCAAGGGCTACCTTTCGATCATTCATTAGCAGCCCTTGTAGTATATCAGCCTCAATGCCAATATTCCAAAGACCTCTATTAGTTATAGTGTTTTCTTGATTTATAAATTGCCCTAAAGTGTTTTCATAGCCAGCGATAAATTGCACACCAGTAGTAGTGGGCACTTTAATCGAAGCGTCATACTTTCTAAAGTATAATTTGTTATCAAAGTTTTTTGAGCTCCACCCTGTTTTTAGTTTAGGGTCAAGAGCCCCTTTTGCTACTAATGTTTGGGCTTCAGCTTGATCTATTTTGAGATCTGCTTGTAATGCGAGAGGATGGTATCTCATTACATTAAGTATGAAATCAGAATACCGGAGCGTATCAATTGCTGTTTGACATTGTACGAATGATGTTGACAAAAAATAAATCGAAAAAATAAATAAAGCAAAGCGCATTGTATCTGTTTTGTGAATAGTAAATTACTTTACTGACTTCAGTGGTGCTTTTCTTTTTATGCTTTCTTTCTCTGGCTCCTGTATATCATAATACTCTTGAGGAAAACCGTTGAGTTGTCGCCATATTTCATACCAGATTGGCACATCTTTTAACAGAATGAAAACTTGAGACCCTGTACCTATACTAAGCTTACCAGGCCAGTCTTTCTCAACTTCATCAGGGCTAACTAGAATTCTATATAAACCATTATCACTAATAAATTTGTCTATTGCTACAATCCGCCCAGTAAAAATACCTGTTGAGGACTCTGGCCACCCACTAATGACGATTGCAGGCCAGCCATCAAAACGTAACTTCACTTCATTATGAATACTAAGCAAAGGAAGGTCTCTGGGTTTGATATATGCCTCAACTGCCAAAGTATAATCGATCGGCATAATTGTAGCGACATCGTTTCCTTGTTTTATTACCTCTCCGATACCTTTCGTTATTGTCTTTGTAATATATCCAGATTGTGGAGCAGTAATATATTTAAAATCTCTGCGAGCACTATAGTTGATTAGTTGATTTTCGAGTTTAGCCGTAGACGCTACGCTTTCTAATTTTGATGCGAGTGCAGATTGCTTATCAGATATAGACTTTGAGATTTTGTCTAAGTATATTTTTTCAACTGATTTCTGCTCTAATACTAAATTATTAATATCGTTTTCAAGATTTAATAGTTTGTTTTTCTTAATAGCGTATTTTGCTTCAGCAGTTTGTACTTTATATTTCTTATCCTGCAGCTCTGTAAGTGTCTTTAAGCCTTTAGTATAAAGTTCTTGGGTACGTTGTAATTGATTTTTGACGAGAAGGATATTTCTCTCAGTGGCAACAAGGTCTAGAGAGTCAGCACTGATTTTAACTTTAGTTTGTTCGATTTTATTGGCAAGCTGCCTCAACTTTAGATTTTTTGTCTCTAGCAATGCTGCGTACTGATCTTCAATAGCTGCTACTTTTTGGTCATAAGATGATATACTTAATCGCTTAGCGTCGATCTGTTCGGAAGTACGTGAAATAAGATTTGGATCAAAGTAGTCACTTGAAACCTCTGAAATAAATACAATTGTATCTCCTCTATTGACAAAATCTCCTTCTTGTACATACCATTTATCAAGCCTACCAGAAATGACTGCTTGTATTCCTTGTGGTCGCTGTTGAGGAGATCGTGTTGTCACTTTCCCAGTTGCTCTTACATTTTGAGTCCAAGGAAGGAAAATGGCGAAAAACCCAATGCCAATAAGTACTATAATAATTATTAATGGCAGTTTACGGATATTGCTTCGCTTTAATTGTTTATGCGATTTGAAGTCCTCTAGCTTAAATGCACCTCTAATGCTATTGGTTGTTATATTAAGCATGTTAGGCTTTTTTTAATAGGTTTAAATCAAGAGTGCTTGAGCATTTTTCTTCCCAGTAATAATAATCTGAAATCACAAGGACTGTCCAGTTTCTTTCATCATCCACTATATAGTCAATTATTTTTTTCTTATCAATATCATTAATGAACTGTAAAGGGTCTTCCATTAATAATAATTTCGGGCTTCCAATAAGCAATCGAGCTATGAGTATTTTTTGAATTATACTGCGCGGAAGGCGCCTTCCGCCGCTGTCAATTTGAGTATGGATACCATACGGCTGTTGGATTACATATTGTTTGAAATTGAGATTACGAATCATATCTGTTACAACATCTTCAGATATATTTCGCCCAAGTAAAATATTTTCGTAAATGGTTCCATCAAAAATTTGATTGGTAGGAAATGAGACACCAATACTTTTATAAATTTCATCTTTAGAATATGATGAAATTGGAGTATTGTTTAAATAAATTTCACCATTGTCGAGAGGTAATGTACCAGATAATATTCTAAGTAATAAAGTTTTACCACTACCTGAGTTGCCTTTTAGAACACGTTTTTCATTTGAGTCTATTGTAAAGGATAAGTTGTTGAAAATACTTTTATTTGAATCTGGAAAACCGAAAGACATTTCTTGCACTTCAATATGTAAACCTTGCTCTGAATGCACTTGAGCAACTCCACCAACTTCATCCAAATCAAGATCAGCGACAAATCCGATTTTATCAATTGAAGTTAAGACGTCATATATGGTGTCGGTGATTCTTAGTATTTTTTCTACTGAGTTTATTATTAAAATCACAATAATTTCAGCAGCAACAAATTGCCCTAGATTCATTTGCTCTTGAAAGACTAAGTAGCCGCCTAACACAAGTAAGCCAGCTGCCACAATCACCTTAAAACCTATAAATAGGCGAAATTGATTGAGTAATACCTGAAAGTGGCTTTCTCTCGATATAATATATTCCTCTGCAATTGTGTCAGTTTTGTTGAGGTGTAGGTTGTGATTTGCAAAAACCTTGAAACTCCCGTTGACACGTGCAATCTCTTCAAGCCAGTGCGCAAGTTTATATTTGTTTGAACTCTCTGTTAGACTTGTTTTCAATCCCTTAGGGCCAGTGATTTTGAACGTCACCCAGAGGGTTACAGTGAGTATAACACCCAGAATAATAAAATATGGGCTGTAAATAGTTAAAAGAGCTAATCCAAATATGATTTGAAATATGGAAAGCGAAAAATCAATTAATATTTTAGGTAATCCTTTTTGAATTGTAATCGTATCAAAAAAACGATTGACAAGTTCTGGTAAATGTATTTTGTCGAGTTTTAGATTTGAAATTTTAGGTAAGCGATACGCAAACTCGAATGCAGATTTTGCAAATAAATCTTGTTGTATATTTTCAACTATCCGAAGCTGCAATACTTGTAAAAATCCAGAAAGAGCGATACCGATTAATACAAAGGTGACTAGTATAATCCATGTCGTCGTGTACTCGCCTGCTTGAAGGAAATTGATAATTGCTTGTATTCCTAAAGGAAGTGTTAAGTTAACTATCCCGATAAACAATGCGAACGTATAGATCTGTCGAATTTGACTTCTGTAGGGTTTTAATACTTTCCAAAATCGTTTAACAGGGGTTAATGTCATTTGCAGCGTTTTTATAAACAACAAACCGCTAATAAATTAGTTCTATACTCAATTTTAAATCACTTTTTATTTAGGACAAGCGCTGCGAAGTGGCGCGACCGAAGGGAGCGGACGCCGCAGGCGGCCGAGCGAACAGCGAGCCACGAAGCATAGCGACCGCGACGAACTTGTGAGGAGCGGATGGCCCAAAAAAATAATTCAAAAGCGAACGCCAACCATACACTCGACAAGCTCTGCCTCTCCGAAATATGCTCGCACGGCTATGCCTGCATACGGCGTCGGGCCATTGTGCTTGAGGATATTGACTGGATATGCAAGGAAACCAACTTTGGACGAAAATGGACTGCGCTGCCCGTAGTGCTTGCCAAGATAAAGACCGCCTTCGGTGAGTAAGCTCAAATGTCCAAAACCCAATTCATGCGATATGATCCAAACGTAGCGAGTCGCTTGTCGGCGTGCATTGTCAGCTGTGGGCTCGACATGTTCTAAAAATCTGCGCTGCTGCTCATTGTAGACAATCTCAAACCCTGTAGAAAGCGTGCTAATGCGGCTCATGCGGCGACTTACTCCTGCGCTCAACATGTACGCTGGATATTTTGGTCCGTCGAGCTGCTTTTCGGTTAAGCCAAAACCGACGCGTACAAATGCTTTGATTCGCTTGTTGACTTCAGGCAAATCATCTGGTTTTTCTTGTCGCTTTGCATTTGGTTGCGCTTGATATATAAGCCCGAGTGTGATCGAAGCGAGATTCGCACCGATATTTGGTGAAGTGAGATTGCCATTAGAATAATGATGCACAGAAATGCCGCCTTGAAGCTGCCAATGCGATGCGACTTGATACTGAGTAAGCAAATGTGACATCCCAAAGGCGTTGACTGGCGAGCCGATGATATTATTCGTTGGATTATCAAGTTTATCATACGGCCGATCAGAAGCAGCCACGCCAAGTCCAGCTCCTAGTCCGAGTGAAAATTTCTCTTTGCGTATTAAATGAAATGTCAGGGACGGCATAACACCATATGCTCGCCCGAGCACATCATCATTGCCCATCGTCTGAGCGATCACACCGACGCCCAAAGTCGGATAGCCGTAATATGCTGGCCAAACCATCTTCTTTGCTGTCGTTTCGTTGGTGTAACGATACTCTACTGCAAGCGAAGGCGATTTGACTTCTGGGAAGACAACATTATTGGGGATGATTGAGCCGCTATGTATAAAGACGCCGTGACCAACTTGTGCCTTTATACCTCCGCTTGTGAGACAAATCAAAAAGCAAACACAAACAGCGATGATTCGCAGCAAAATCGAAATATAGGGACGTCGTTGGGTCATGTATTCTTACGCTGCTGAAATATGGCAAAAAAACTTGACCTTTGAGAATCTCATTCTTTGATGGACGAAATGTCTTGTTCGTTTCGTTCTACAACTAACGATTTTAATAGTCTTATTTATGAAACGACGTTCAATTCTGTTTTTCCTTGCTTGTTTCATGTTTGTTTTCGCCTCTTGTGGCGGCGGCGGAGAAGCTCCTGCTAGCAAACTACAAAAAGCTACAAGCGGTGATGCGTACTATGGAAACATCTTTCGCTACAATGAAGAAAGCGAATGGCGAGATCTGTTTCCACTCAATATCACAGAAGTTGTCGCGCATAGAATGAGTCTCAATATCTACGAAGGTCTCGTCACTTTATCTCAAGATAAGCTCAAAGTAGAGCCGCTTCTAGCAGAATCATTTGACATGAGCGAAGACGGTCTCACGTATACATTCAAACTTCGCCAAGGTGTCATGTTTCATGATGACGAATGTTTTGAAGGCGGTAAAGGCCGTGAGCTTAAAGCTCAAGATGTTAAATTCTGCTTTGATCTGCTCTGCAGCCAAGTAGATGGCAATCAAGGCTTCTGGGTATTTCAAGACAAAGTCAAAGGCGCAAATGCGCACTACGCAGCAACTCAAAAAGGCGAAAAACCAGCTGGCGGCGTCGAGGGAGTACAAGTCATCGATGATTACACCATTCAGATTACTCTTGAGCAGTCATTCCCTGATTTCATTCGATTATTGGTGACGCCATTTACTTATGTTTTCCCAAAGGAAGCCTACGAACAATACGGCAGCCAAGGCATGCGCACACGCCCAGTTGGATCAGGACCATTTTATGTTAAGCGCCTCCAAGAAGGACAGTTTGTCTCGATGCTCAAAAACGAAAACTACTGGGGCAAAGATGCGCAAGGAAATCAGCTGCCATATCTCGATGGTATTCGCGTCGGATTTATCAAAGAACAGAAAAGTGCGCTTCTCGAATTCGAAAAAGGTAACCTCGACATGCTGTATCGCTTGCCTCTCGAAATGGTTGAAAACATCATGACAAATGAGCGCCAGCTTAAGCCAAAGTATGAGCAATATCAATTACAGATTTCGCCGACGATGTCATTCCAATACTATGGATTTCAGCACAAGATTCCGCCATTTGATGATGTCAACCTCCGCAAAGCATTCAATTATGCTGTCGATCGCAAAAAAGTCATCGACTTTGTGCTCAAAGGGCTTGGGCAGCAAGCATTTGGAGGAGCAGTGCCGCCAATCTTCAAAGAATACACCGGCTACGATGCAAGCAAAGTAAAAGGCTACGAGTACAGTCCAGAAAAAGCACTCGAATACCTCGAAAAAGCGGGCTACCCACAAGGCAAAGGCCTCGAGTCTGTCACGCTACAGATCAATAGCGGCGGCGGTCGCAATGAGTTGATTGCAGAGGCCATCGCCAAGCAACTCGAACAAACACTCGGCATCGAAATCAAGCTCACGCAGCTTCCATTCCCTGAGCATCTCGATGCTTGCGAGACAGGCAAAGCCGTCTTTTGGAGAGCTGGCTGGGTCGCAGATTACACCAGTCCAGAAAACTTCTTGCGCCTCTATTATGGCAAGAGCGTTCCGAAGGATATGGAGACAAACTCATACCTCAACACCGTGCGCTACACAAACGCAGCGTACGACAAGAAATTCGACCAAGCGATGGCGACCGTCAATACAGAAGCGCGCCAAGCGATCTATACTGATCTCGAGCAGATGATCGTCGATGATGCCGTCGTCATGCCGCTCTACTTCAACGAAGAGGTCCGCCTTCTCCAAGGCAATGTGCGCAATCTTCCACAAAATGCGATGGAATACCGCTATTTCCGCGACACCTACTTCGTGCCAGAAGCGCAGTAGTTTCTTACAGCTCATTCGTGTGGGCCATGCTGCTTCGCAGCACCGCGCTGATCCAGGGTTTCGCTGTTCGCTCATCATGCCGCTTGCGGCATGAGCGCTTCGCGCCCCTTCCCATCGCTTGTCCAAGAGCACACGCCGTTTAGCCAGCCATAGCGATGGCGCCGACGCTGATCGTGATATTGTTGATTGGCTCAAGGTGTTGAGCACAAGCTTCGATGGTTGCGCCAGTCGTGATCACATCATCGACGATCAGTATATGCTTCCCTTGTAGCTGCTTCGGATTTTTGATTTCAAAAGCAGTCTCGACATTCGTGAAGCGTTCGAGTCGCCCTTTGCCCGTTTGAGACTGGGTTTTTGTCGTGCGGATTAAGTTTTGATCATCAAAGCGAGCTCTTGGAAGCTGCTCGGCTATGCCGCGCCCAAAGACTGAGCTTTGATTGTAACCGCGTTCGTACTCGCGCTTTGGGTGCAGCGGCACAGGGATCACGAGATCGACATCTTGATAATGCTCGCTTGTGCTGAGACGATGACCAAACCAACGCCCAAGTGCAAGTCCAATTTCTTTCTCGCCTTCGTACTTGAGGCTGTGGATCATCTGCTGCACTCGACCGCCAGCAGTAAATCGGAATAAGGTCGCTCCTGAGCGCAAGCGGACTCGACCCCAAAAGCGATCAGCGACTTCATTGACAGCAAATTTGTGAAAATCAGTCAGCGGCAATTCGACCTCGCAGCGCGGACAGACAAATTCCGATCCGCGAGGCAGATTACCGCCACACGGCACACATATACGCGGCCAAACAAGCTCCGCCAGATGATCGAGCCAAAGCATTTATTTCGGCGCGTTTTGTATCTCCGTGATCAGCAGCTTCTCTACGCCTTGTTTCTGCGCGATGGCTTCAAAATCAGCTGTCGTCATCACTGCGCCCAGCTGAAATGCACGCAACGTCACGCCATTTGATCGCTTGTCAAAATAGACGAGACCGATATCTTTTGCATAGCGTTCTGTATTGATCGACTCCAGCTCCATGCCGCCTTCCTTCTTATCGTCGAGTATTGTTTTCTCTCGGATCTCGAATTCGGCACAAGAGGATTCTTTGCCTTGTACCATGCAGTCTTGTATGCCTACAAAACGGCGATTTCGAATAAACGTATACGTTTGGTTAGGATCACTTGGTAAAGCCCAAGACATTTCAAAGACAAAAACTGTTTCATCGGATTCAATCTCAAATGGATAGGCTGCAAAGCCATCAATCACAGGCTTTATTGGCTGCAAGACATTTGCAGTGTCATACATATTCATCTGATAGTCATGTATGACTGTACCGCCGGGCACGAGTCGTTCATATATCAAAAAACTTGGTCGAAAAAATTGATCATATCCAGAGGAAATCATAAATCGATTGCCTTCTGACTCAACACTCGTCAAATGCCAAAACTCGGATGGTACTGTATCCGTCCCGACTGCATCATACCGATAGACTAAGCCACCTTTTGACAAGGCATCGAGATCGTAATAGTAAGCATCAAGTCCAGTATGGAGCGCAGCAGCATCGTTTCCAGTCTCTCCACAGCTCATAATCCCGATGATCAAGCATAGACCTACAATACAATTCCAAGCAGCGTTCTTCATATCACGAATA
Source organism: Saprospiraceae bacterium (assembly GCA_020631455.1). Taxonomy (GTDB): domain Bacteria; phylum Bacteroidota; class Bacteroidia; order Chitinophagales; family Saprospiraceae; genus JAHDHF01. The sequence goes on along the minus strand of JAHDHF010000013.1, from coordinate 1,433 downwards.
TCGCTCAAACTATCGAGCTGTAAACTAGACGAACAACCTAGAGTTGTTTGCCAATGTTTCGGCATAGGGATAGTAGGCAGTGCGCAGCAGACAGCCGAAGGCTGGCCGAGCGATCAGCGAGCTGCCGAATATCCCGCCGCTCATATTTATGAGCGGATGCCCCAAATTCAATTACACTTCGAGAACGATTTTACCAAATTGGCTGCTTGTGCCCATGCTCTCGACCGCCGCAGCTCCGTCTGCAAGCGGCACGACACGATCGATCTGCGGATGAATCCCTTGCTCGCGAACAAATCGCAACATTTGCTCAAACTCATCAGCTGTGCCCATCGTGCTGCCCATGATCGTGAGCTGCTTCCAAAAGATTATTTGAGGGCTGAGACCATTGATTTTACCGCGTGTGCCGCCATAAAAACAAATACGCGCAGCAGGAGCAGCCAGACTGACTAAATCCTTGAAACCATCTCCGCCAGCACTGTCGATGATGACATCAAATGCCTCAGCATCAGCTTTAAGCGACTTCGCCCAACCGTCTTTTGTGTAGTTTGCGCCGCCATTTGCTCCGAGTGAAACGGCTTGTTGTATTTTGGAGTCAGAGCTACTCGTCACCCACACTTCAGCGCCAGCCGCCCGTGCAAACTGCGTTGCAAATTGTGCCACTCCGCCACCCGCGCCTGTCACAAGCACGCGCTCGCCTCTACGCACTTGACACTTGCTCATGAGCGCACGATACGCAGTCAATCCAGCCAGCGGCAAAGCAGCTGCTTCTGCCGAGGAGAGATGACTTGGTTTATCAAAAAGCTGAGCTTTATCTACGATGATTTGCTCTGCAAATGTGCCATCACTCGGCATCCCTATGATCGCAAATTTGCGCTGTTGTGCACGCGGATCTGGCCCCCAGTTCATACTCGGATTGATGATGACTTCGCGACCACCTTCTGTCAGACCAGCTCCATCGCTCCCGAGGATCACAGGCGGCTCTACACCAGGATACATTCCTTTCGTGATGTAATAATCTCGTCGATTGAGCGCTGCATGACGCAAATGGACAATGACTTCGCCCTCAGCCGCATTCGCGACAGGATCAGGACGATCGATATATTCGAGCGGCGATTTTTCGCGAGTCAATACAAGTGCTTTCATCGAAGGCAAATGTACTTTTTTTGGAGCAACTCACTCACATTCGTTCGTGAGTCAGGCTGATCCGTAGCGCGCTCGCAAATACCGCGGACAGCCGCCTGTGGCGTCTCACGCGGGCTCGCTTGGCCGCTCACGATGTTCGCGGCTGGCAGAGCCACTACTTCCATCCTTTTGCCATTCACATGTTCTTCACATTCATTAGATCAAACACAAAAACTTCCTCATTCTCAACCATTCAAAATCGTACCTTCGCGCCACACTCCAGAAGATCCCACGAATGCCTTTAGACACTA
>JAHDHF010000136.1 GCA_020631455.1 Saprospiraceae bacterium | reverse complement strand
GTATTATCGTTTATGCTGATCGCGCGATAGAAGTCTATCCATCATATGCGAATGCGTGGCTACTGCGAGGCAATGGATTGACACTCACAAAACGCTACGAAGAAGCGATACAATCGTACGACCAAGCACTTGTTTACAAGAATAATTTTCAAGACGCGATAAATAATAAAGTATTTGCTCTACGCGAAGCAGGTCAATACTACGGGCAGCGAAATGAAATACAAAAAGCAGAAGGTTATTTGCAAAATGCTTTAGTCTTGCGGCCGAATGATATTGAGTCAATGCGCATGATGGGCATTGTCAAAAGTATGAAGCAAGATTACGCGACAGCATTTACATTTTTTAATAATGCGCTAGCAGCTTCAAGAGCTGCTGGAGAATCAGAGTCTGCACGCAGCTCCTTGTATGATAATATGGCGACAGCTTATGCAGCCACAGGACAAGCTCAGCAAGCCGCCGAATATCAACGCCTAGCACAAGCAGCTAAAAATGGACAATAATAAGCAATTGACATCGCGTATCAGCGAAGCGTTTAAATTAAATACAACAGATGATTGTGTTTATGATGCAGAAGCTCTAGCGCATATCCTTGCGCCGCAAATTGAGCGATTATTAAATAATCAGCATAAATATCTTATGCACATTTGCTATCGCCTTGATTGTGATGAGCGGCTGGTTTATCGGGCGCTCGATACCGAAACGCCTTCACTTTCGTTGGCGCGTGTGATTATAGCAAGACAGGCCGCTCGCATCCAGACGCTTGATAAATTTAAGCCCAAAGAAGGCGGTTTGTTTGACAGTATTCAGGATCTTTAGTTGGGTGGAATTTATGGGCCATCCTTTCTTTTTTTCTAGTGAAATTTCACTAGAAAAAAAAGAAAGGTCGCTATGCTTCGTGGCTCGCTGATCGCTCGGCCGCTCGTTTCACTTCGCGTCTGGCTGCGCCACCACTTCGCAGCGCTTGTCCAAATAAAAAAAAACTCTTTCAATTTAATTGAAAGAGTTTTTTTATTTCTGATTGAATAAAGCTGCTTTAAATAAATTGACAAATCACACCACCCATTAATGTGATTGTAATCAACCAATAGACGAAATGAATCAAAATGTATTTAAATCCGCGACGCTCAAATAATGCATTAATAGCAATTAGCGGCAATGCAAGCGTAATTGTTGATATTGAACCATGGAGTGCTCCATGCCCAAAAGAGCGGTGCGTATTCCCAAACTTGTCCATGATTTGCTGAAAAAGGATTTGTGTATCTGAACCAACAGTCTCAAGAGTTGTATCCATAGCAAAAAGCTGAAATACACCCCATTGATGCAAGACTACACCGACGAGAGCAAATGCTAAGAAAAAACTTAATAAATACGAGACGCCAAAAATGACAAGCATATTCCCGCCAGCGACATCTTCATCAGTAAATTTATTTGCTTTCATCCAAGCGCCACCGACGACTTTGGGATGGTAGTAAATTGCTCCGACGAGCATCGGGATTATAGCGGCGACAAAGAGTATCCAATAATTGAGTTCCATAACACAAAGGGGTTGAGGTTTATAAAAAAATGTGCGCATCTAAGTTAATTAAAAAAGTTGCTATTGGCTGAGGGATGGTAGCAGCGCGAACGAATGCAATGAGTGAAGCGGATTTTTCTATTTGTATTGCCACGTACTTTAGTGCGTGGATCAAATAGAAAAAGCTAGGCTACCGTACTGCGAACAGCCCGACCGCGAGCTTGCGAGCGGGCAGCTCCTATACTTATCAATATAAAATCTAGCTTGATTTGCCTCGCACATCGAGAGCATCACGCAAGCCATTGCCTACGAGATTGAAGGCGAGGACCATGAGCATAATCGCCGCTGCTGGGAAAAATGCGAGATAGGGCTTGCCGCTAGTGACGTAATTGTAGTACTCTTTGAGCATTGTACCCCAAGACGCGCCAGGCGGCTGAATCCCGAATCCGAGATAACTCAGACCGGCTTCTATTAAAATAGCTGTCGCAAAATTGGCTGCTGCAATTACCATCACTGGCCCGACGATATTGGGCAGGATATGGCGACCTATAATGCGCAAGTGATTAAATCCGAGTCCGCGAGCGGCTTCTACAAATTGGACTTCGCGGAGTGAAATAACTTGTCCGCGGACAATACGAGCGACTTCGACCCACATTGTCAAACCGACGGCTGTAAAGATCTGCCAGAAGCCTTTGCCGAGCACGAGAACGATCGCAAAAACGAGCAATAATGTCGGAATACTCCAGACGGTATTGATCAAGAGCATGATGGCGTCGTCTGTTTTGCCGCCAAAGTAGCCTGCGACTGCGCCCATGAAAACACCAATGGTCAAAGAGATCACAACTGCAATAAGCCCAACGAGCAAGGAAATCCGAACACCAATAATCAAGCGACTCAAGACATCGCGACCAAATTTGTCACTGCCGAGTGCGTAGGAGCGGCTGCTCAATGATTGAGCTTCAACGGCTTCACGCATTTCGGTGACTGATTTAGTCATCGTGCTGCCATCCACATGTGTGAAGGTGACGCTTTGCATCGTAGCTGAATCAACTTTGGCCGCTCCAGCAAGTGGATACAAGACATCTGCAAGCGCGTATCGCGTCGGGCTGCCATCGATACGGCTGCCGTCTTCACGCAGACCTTCGAATGGAATCAGAACTATATCAGCTCCTTCAAACGAATAGGAATTGTATGGCTCTTGTCTTACAAAAGACGGCGTGCCTGTGACGACTTTGGAAATGAAGCTCGTTTTTTTTGCTTCGCGGTTGAGTTGGATATTCAAGATTTCAGTCGAAAATCCTGGCGGAACAAGGCTGGCAGCCAGCATTTGATTGTTGGCATTGGGCGTAGAGTCTGGTGTCATCAAAGGACCAAGTACAAAGACAATCAACGAAAGTCCAATAACGATAAGTCCAAACACTGCTGGCTTGTTGCGTAAGAAACGTCGACGCGTTTTTTGCGCTGGCGTAAGTGTGTTTTGTGTAGTTGTTGTCTCTTGTAATGACATCTCTGCTGCAAATGTACGACCTTGTGTAGATGCGAGTAGCTTTGATTGAAGCTTGGTATTCTGGAAGTCATCGTGCTTGGGCCGATGGGCTTCAGTCTCATAGTCAGCTTGACATCCAGCTCTACACACTCAAAGGCAGGTACTGGAAGTGGCGGATGTATGGCGGTGCGATCACGCTAGCTAAAAAGTTGCTTGATGATCCTATCCAAGCAGATGTTATTGTCGTCAGTAGTTTGCTTGATGTCGGAGTCTTTGTCAGTTTGATTAGGCATCGATATCCGCGTCCTCCAATTGCTGTGTACTTCCACGAAAATCAATTAACCTATCCTTGGTCGCCGACAGACTCTGATCAAAAAGATGGAAAAGATCGGCAGTATATGTTTACGAATTATACGTCTGCTTTGACTGCTGATGCAGTTTGGTTTAATTCGCGGTATCACAAAGAGAGCTTCTTAGCTGCTTTGCCAAAGTTTTTAAAGCCTTTTCCGGATCATCGAAATGGTTGGACTGTAGATGCAATAGCTCAAAAAAGTTCTGTACTTCATCTAGGGCTTGATCTCAAAACGCTGCTGGAATCCAAAATCACACGTGTTGCAATTCCACTCATCATTTGGCCGCATCGCTGGGAGCATGATAAAGGGCCAAACAAGCTGCTCCAACTCCTGCGAATCCTGAAGCAGCGTTCATTTCATTTTCAACTCGCATTGACTGGACAATCGACAGGTCAAACGCCTCACGTGTTTGAGCAAATTCAATCTGAATTCGAAGAAGAGATTATTCAATTCGGATTCCTTGAATCAAAAGAAGCATATTACAGCTTGTTGAGTCGAGCAGACATTGTATTGTCTACTGCGGCGCATGATTTTTTTGGAGCAGCTATCGTAGAAGGTATTGCTGCAGGCTGCTTTCCGATATTGCCAAATGCACTTGCTTATCCAGAGCATTTACCTGAGCGATTTCATTTGACTTGTTTGTATTCGGACATCAATCAAGCAGCTGATCTGATTATGAATGTATCAAACATTGAGTGTTTCAATATTCGATCTGCTGCAAATCAATATGACTGGTCAGAGATGATCAAACAATATGATAAGCAGCTTGAAAAGCTTCAATCTAGAGTTTTCCTTTGATCTCTATGTGAGAAGCGATATCATCTTCTCGTAATGCGCGTTGCAACATTTGCTTCGCACGATGCAATTGTGCTTTGACTGTTCCGAGAGGGATTTCCATGTCTTGAGAGATGCGATCATACGATGAGTCTTCAAAGTATCGCATCTCAAGCAGCAAACGATATTGTGGCGAAAGCTGACGGATTCCTTTTCGGATAAGCTTTAGCTTTTGATCGCGCATGACATCTTCTTCAGGACTTAACTCCTCTGAGCGTACAAGTGTGCTGTACGTTTCGCCGCTATCACTATCAGCACGAGGTGTATCGATACTCAGCGTATGTATTCGCTTCCTTCGAATGTGGTCAATACAGTTGTTGGTAGCGATCTTGAAGAGCCATGTACTAAAAGCATAGCTTGGAGTATAAGACCCTATTTTTTTAAATGCCTTTGCAAAAGCCTCCATGGTCAAGTCATCTGCATCTGCTTGATTTTTGACCATATTATACATCAGTCTCGTGATGGCAGGCTTGTATCGCTTTAAGATGAGTTGATATGCTTCTTGATCTCGCTGCTCGACAGCACGAGTCACCAGCTCAAGGTCATGAGCTTTGCGGCGGCGTGATTGTTCGAGTCGAGTAGCGTCTAGTCCCATTGTGTGCGTTGTCTTGCAAATACAGATGGCGCAAAAGCAAGGTAGTACAAGATAAAAAACAGATCGTGCATTGGATACAAGATCATCAACCATTTGTCATTTAATCGCAGCGCTGTGACTGAATACACAAACCAAGCAGCAAGTAAGCGGAGCAAAAACAACTCAATCGCATAAATGCGTAACTCAGGATAAAACAACAAAGGGACAAACAAGAGATACGTCAAAAAATGACTCGCACTCAAAGCGCCAAGCATCAAAACGTGCTTCAACTGATAGCGCGTTGCAGTACTCATGTGTCGCTGCTTTTGTCTGATATAGCCTTTGAGCGTCGTCTTAGGCTCAGAGATCATGTGTGTCTTGGGCGAAAAGACAACAGAAACATGCTCTCCATCTGCCGCTTCATTGATGAACAGATCGTCATCGCCACTTGCGAGATCTCCATGACTGCTAAAGCCGCCTGCTGCGGTGTAAAGCTGCTTGCGATACGTCAAGTTGCGCCCCACGCCCATGTACGGCATTCCCCATACTGCAAATGACAGATACTGTATCGCCGTATAAACTGTCTCGTGTCGGATGAATAAGTTGAGCAAGCCGCTACGCTTCTCATAAGGACTATAACCCAAAGCGACAGTTTTGTAGGGATTGATGTGCGATTGCATCGTGTACAACCAATCTGGCGATGCAGGATAACAATCAGCATCAGTCAAGACAAGCGTATCGTGACTTGCCAGAGCTATTCCGACACTCAAGGCAAACTTCTTTCCTTGCATCGTACGCACTTTTCCCTCCGTAGTCGCGACACGGAGATGTGCATATTTCTGCTGCAACTCCTCAAGCAGTTGAGCAGAGTCGTCGGTGCTTTGATCATTGACGACGAGCACCTCCCAAGTACCATTGTACTCCTGCTCAAGAATGAGCGGCAGGTACGTTTTGAGATTTTCGTACTCATTTTTAGCGCAAATGATCACAGAGAGCGCATTGTAAATGTCCGTGTCACCAGATTCTTCTTTCTGGAAAATCGCTAATCGCAAAAACCAAAACAGCCAATAAAACAACTGCACAATAACAGCTGCCGTAAAGACATAAAAGACAATTTGGAATACTAAGCTCACAGCACAAAGATAGATCGTTCTGAAATGAGCAACCTTGTATCTGTCATTCTGCTGCAAAAACTAATTTGGGGCCATGCGCTCGCCAGCTCGCGCACCGCGCTGCAACCCTGA
>JAHDHF010000135.1:1381-6098 GCA_020631455.1 Saprospiraceae bacterium | reverse complement strand
CTTGCGCGTAACAATACTTGATGAGTACCTTACGTTGGAAGGATAATTCGATGATAAAGATTTGTCAAGCTTGGTTCCTGTTTGTGATGCTTGTTGTGTTTAGCATACAGAATGCAGCTGCTCAAAACCTAGTCGAAAATCCTGGCTTTGAAGAAATCATCAATTGCCCTGATGACTACAGCCAACTCTTTACCACAGAATCTTGGTCAACACCAAATTGGGGTACGAGTGATTATTTCAGTAATTGCGCTGACACATCGCAGCATAAAGCAGCCAATACACCGAGCAACTTTATCGGTCATCAAACGGCTTTTGCAGGAGCAGCTTATGCTGGCTTGTACGCATTTTATAAGGGCAACTATCGCGAGTATATCCAGGGGCGACTGCTCGAGCCACTCGTCAAAGGGCAGAAATATTGTGCACGATTTTATGTGAGTCTAGCAGATACAACTGGTTTGGCTGTTGGGCGTTTAGGTGTCGCATTTTCGGAAGGTCAAGTCATGCAGCACACATTTCATCCGATCGATATTGAGTCTGTGACAGCTACGAGCGATATGGATATTTTGAATTGCAAAGATGTTTGGGTTGAGCTGCGTGCAGAGTATATCGCTATGGGTGGCGAGCAGCATGTGATCATCGGCAATTTTATGTCAAATGAGATGACAGATACGATGTCACTCAATCGCAAAGGTGTCTCGGAGACTGAATTTTGGAGCTCGTACTATTACATCGATAATGTTTGTGTCGCTCCCATACTAGAGGACGGTTCTTGTGGCTGCGGATTTATGCCTTCGGTTGTCTCATACAATGTCGATTGTCTCGAAGTCAATTATGACACAGATTTCAGCGAAAACAGATTGAAAGGCTACATCTCTCCATCAGAAGGCGATGTCGTCTTTTTAAAGAATGTCCACTTCAATAAAGGGAAAGCCTCATTTTCTGATCAAGAAGCTGCTGTGACCGAGCTTGATCTTGCAGTACGAATGCTCAAGCGGCATCCAGAAGCACATGTGCTTGTCTCTGGACATACCGATCAAGCTGTTCCGTCTCGATTGCGCAAAGGCTTGTCAAAAGCGCGAGCTGAGTCGGTGTACTATTATTTTATCAGGAGTGGCGTGCCACGAGATCAAATTCGATTTGAAGGTGTCGGCGATTCAAAGCCGCTTGTCGATCATCGCTCCAAGAATGCTACTATACGCAACAATCGCGTCGAGCTGATTATCGAATCGCCTGAGGACTGAGCTTCTCACCAAATGCTTGCTCAAAGACCTGCTGAGCGCGAGGTGAATAAAACTGGCTTTCGTTGACGAGTTGCTGAAGGTATTCTTTAGCTTCCGTTGGTTGGTTGAGCTTGACGTATACAAGACCTGTGTACCAAAGCACTTCTTCGTAGCGGTCGGGATCATTGACGCGTACGAAGTCGAGATACGTCAAAGCTGCTTCATAATGTCCGAGCTGAATTTCTGAAATCGCTGCATAAAGCGGAAGCAAGTCTTCATCAGAGCCTTCGGCCATTGCATGCTTGAGCGATTCAAGAGCTTCTTGGTAATTCTCTTGATCGTAAGCCGCCATTGCAGCTACGACTGTCGAATCCACATCATCATTTGTGCTCCCAACAGCACGCGTCGTTGCAGTGATGTCATTCGCATACGGTACGAATGCATCAGCAAAGGCCGTTTCGTATTGCGTCTCAGCAGAATACAATTTCATCGCAAAGACGACACCGATGAGCACAAGTCCGACAGCCGCAATGCGGAAAATCCATTTGAGTGGCGAGCTTGATGATTGTGTCTGGCGAGCTTCAAGCTCGCGTAAATCCATTGCGCCATCGATCGCATCAGAGCAAACCATGCAATCAAGCAGATGCATCTCAACCTCTCGCAGGTTGGCAGCGGCCATGTTTTGCTCGACATAGCTGTCGATTTCTGCTTGCGTCAAGCAGCCGCGAGTAGATTCTGAAAAGATATGTTGCTGATCAAAAGACATTCTATTGTTCTATATTTTGAAGCTCTGCTTTTACAAGGATGGCGAGTTTGCGTCGTCCATTTTGCAAATGCGATTTCACTTGTTTGTATGACAACCCGAGATGATCTGCAAGCTCATGATATGAACGCTCATCGTAGAAAAAGCCTTCGAGACATTGCTGCTGCTCAGAGCTAAGCTTCTTTAAGCATCGCTTGATCACATTAGAGATATCATTGTCGCCTCTAAGACCCCAAAGACGACCCGATTCCATAAATGAAGGCGACTCAATTTTAAATTTTTCGAAGCGATCGCGTTCGCGGCCGCGATCTCTGATGATATTGTAGCATTTATTGCGCGTCATTTGGCTCAACCATGCCTTAAAATATTCGACTTGATTTTCCTTGAGTTTGTCATTGAGTACGATGTACATATCATTTGTGACATCTTCGGCGTCATGCCTATTCTTTAGGATCTTGAAACAAATTAAAAAAATCAAATGCCGAAACGCTTGAAACAATCGCTCTAGCGACTTTGTATCTCCATTCACACGAAAATCTTCTGCAAAAACCTCGGGCTCTTGCAGCGGATCTTTATCCAATAAATGGCTTGACTTTGTCACACATTGAAAATGCGACATATCTTACGTTTACACAACTTTACTTTTCGAGAATCTGATTGATGCGTTTGGGCCATGCTGCTTCATTCCATTCCGCAGCACCGCGCTGTTCCAGGGTTTCGCTGTTCGCTCATCATCCCGATATATCGGGATGAGCGCTACATTAACATTTCGCGCCCCTTCCCATCGCTTGTCCAAATTCATTCGGCAGAAGGATAGGAGCAGCGCGAGCGCAGCGAGTGGATTTATTTACACAGCACTGGGCTTAAGCCCAGTGCTGTGTAAATAGAGCTAGGCTACCGTACTGCGGATAGCCTGACCGCAGCTCTGCTGCGGGCTGCCCATAATTATTTTAATAAAAAAAGGAAATTAGGCTTTCGGCATTGAGAGCATTTTGACCTGCTCTTCTATGCGGAGTAAAATACTAGCAGCTTCGTGCATGGTACGGATATTCTCGCGAATTAAAATCAAGCGCATATTACTTTGCTTAAGACTCAAGTGGCGATCATCACTGCTTTGCACGTGCTTTAAAATTGCTTGAAATAAAGCCGTATCGTAATAACTCGATTTAGGATTTTCGGGAAAATAACAGCGCAGCTTTCGCTTTTTTAATATCAAACGCCCGAAGCCAAGTCGCTTACAAATCCAGCGTAAGCGAAGCCCTTGAAAAAGTGTTTTGACTTCAGCCGGTATTGGTCCAAAGCGATCTTTGAGCATTGCCGAATATTCAGTTAGCTGCTTTTCATCTTTGACATGATCGAGCTTTGTATAGAGGACGAGACGCTCTTGGATATTATTGACATAATTGTCTGGTATGAGCATTTCGACATCGGTATCGATTTGTACATCGCGCACATAATCGCGCTGCTCGTCGAGCTCTTGCGCAAAGAGTTCTTTAAAGTCCGTCTCTTTTAATTCTTGTATCGCTTCATCAAGAATTTTTTGATATGTCTCAAAACCAATATCCATAATAAAGCCGCTCTGCTCGCCGCCGAGTAAATTTCCAGCGCCGCGGATATCGAGATCTTTCATCGCGATATTAAATCCGCTACCGAGCTCGCTAAATTCTTCGATAGTTTTCAATCGCTTGCGCGCCTCTGGAGTTAATACTGAAAGCGGCGGACAGAATAAATAACAAAATGCGCGTTTATTACTTCGCCCGACGCGACCACGCAATTGATGCAAATCCGACATCCCGAAATTATTCGCATTATTAATAATAATGGTATTCGCGTTCGGGATGTCGAGACCAGTCTCAATAATATTCGTACAGCAGAGCACGTCATATTGCCCATCGATAAAATCAATTAAAGCGCGCTCGAGTTCTTTTGGCTCCATTTGTCCGTGCGCGATTCCGATATCAATATCAGGACAGAGACTACGCAACATATCGACATGTTGCGGAAGTGTTTTGACACGATTATGCACGAAGAAGACCTGTCCGCCGCGATTGATCTCGTAGTAAATACTCTCGCGGATGAGTTCGTCATTAAAGACACGCACTTCAGTATGAATTGGCTGCCTGTTAGGCGGCGGAGTACGGATCACGCTGAGGTCGCGCGCAGCCATAAGGCTAAATTGAAGCGTTCGCGGTATCGGCGTCGCAGTCAGCGTCAGTGTATCGACATTGACTTTAATTTTTCGGAGTTTCTCCTTTGCTGCCACGCCAAATTTCTGCTCCTCATCGATGATCAGCAGCCCAAGATCTTTAAAGCCAATCGTCTTACCCAAGATCGCATGCGTACCAATCACGATTTCGGTTTTACCTTCTTTGAGACTTTCGCCGATTAAGCGCTTTTCCTTGGCAGTGCGGAAGCGATTAATATAATCAATCGACACACCAAATGGCTCAAGCCGCTCCTTGAAGGTGCGAAAATGCTGCAAGGCAAGAATCGTCGTCGGCACCAAGATGGCAACTTGCTTGCCGTCCGTCACACATTTAAATGCAGCGCGTATCGCAATCTCCGTTTTCCCGAATCCAACATCGCCGCAGATGAGGCGATCCATCGGATGCTGCTTTTCCATGTCAGCTTTGACATCGACGGTTGCTTGATATTGATCGGGCGTGTCCTCGTACAAGAATGATGACTCAAGCTCAGTCTGCAGGTAGGTGTCTTCATTAAATGCAAAGCCCTT
>JAHDHF010000135.1:0-1281 GCA_020631455.1 Saprospiraceae bacterium | reverse complement strand
TCATTCAGCAAGCGGATATTGAGTGCGGTTGATTTATCAAATCCCTGCTTGATTTTGTAGCGATGGTAGCGCTGAAAAATCTGATGATCGGTGTAGCACGCAACGCCAGCGCGCCGATCAATAAATCCTGCTTGCAGTGCGACAGGCACAGGATGCACAACCACATCTGCATCGAGATCTTCAAAAATGGCGTCGATGCGATTGAGCTGCCGCACATTGGAAGCAAAGAGAAAAGGTCGGATTTTACTTCGCAGCAGTCCTTGCAAATCTTCGATCAGCAAGCGGAAGTTTTTATTAAAACTCGGCTGCGGATTTGCGTCGAGATTAATGACATTTGGCTCGACGCCTTGCTCGGCTGCTAGGACACTCCGATTACCAATTTCGATGACGCGCTGCTGCTTGAGGCTGTGCATGACATCAGCAGGTCGCACAAACGCACTTTCACGTAGGAGTTCACTGAGTTCGAGTGTCGGGTCAGCATTCTTTTGCTCTGCAAAACCCTCGATATACTCGCGCGCCTTCTCAAATGTCGTCATGAGTTTTTCGAGGAGGTTCTCGAGATCGTAGGCGACGATGAGCGCTTCTTCTCCAAGAATGTCAGAAAGTGCGACTTTCTCCTCGCGCTCAAAGACAGCATTCATGTCAGGTATGATCGTGATGCGCTCGATAGCAGCTTTGCTGAGCTGCGTCAGTGGATCAAACATTCTAATCGTCTCGATCTCATCATCAAACAACTCGATACGATACGGAAGATCATTCCCGAATGAAAAAATATCGACGATGCCGCCACGAATGCTAAACTGCCCAGGCTCGTAGACAAAATCGACGCGCTCAAACCCGAACTCAACAAAGGTCTCGATCACCGTATCGACATCAAGTCGCTCGCCTCTGACAATGTTAATTGTATTTCGTTTGAGCGTTTGCGGCTTTACGATTTGTTCAAATAAAGCCTCTGGATACGTCACGACGATCAAGCCTCGCTTGCCACGCGCAGAAAGTTGCTGCACGACTTTCGTGCGCTGTAAGACTTGCTGCTGCCGTACTTCCTCAAAGCGAGTCGGCCGCTTAAATGAATCAGGCAAAAACGCAACTTCATGCTCAGAGAGTAAACTCTCGAGGTCATTTTGCACGTAAGCAGCTTCTTCCTTTTCATTGGCGATGACGAGGATCGGCCGCGGCAACTCTTTAAAAAAAGTCGCAATAAAAATCGGAATCTGCGAGCCTATACCATCTCGCAGGAGCGCACGCGATTGCGGCTCGATCGTGAGATCGAGGAGTTTT
>JAHDHF010000316.1 GCA_020631455.1 Saprospiraceae bacterium | reverse complement strand
TGGAAGGCTGCTTGGTTGATGATGCTGGCGACGATGCTCGTCGATCTCGATCACATATTTGCGTGCCGAGATTTATTTCCAACTGATGGCGGCTTTCAAGCAGTTTCATTTTCTCATCTCTGGAATTGCCAAGATATGTTTGTGCCTGATCGGTGCAGCATTGGATTTCATCCTTTACATACTTGGCCTGCTTGGATTGTGTATGTGATCTTAGCAGCTATCCCTAAAACGCGCATTGTTGGCATTGGATTTTTATTTCATATGCTGACAGATGCGCAAGATTGTTTGTGGATGAATTAAATAAATCCCAAGAATTATTTATCGCCTTACTCGAATTGTATAACTCTCGATAATATCATCATTAAACATCTCGGCATTGACGACATTGACAACAACTGCAGCTTCATTCGCTCCTAGTATTGGATTCGCTTTTAATGTTATGATTTTTGATTCTCCTGGCTGAATATCAAAACGATAATAATCTGTAAAAATCCAAGCAGCATCTTCCTCGACTTCGAGCTCGACGTCGATATTCGTTAAATTGGTAAATACAATATCGACTTCATCATTACTAGATGTAAAAAATACATCTTGCGTCGATAACATTGAAATGCGCTCGAGCGGAATATTGACTTGCCCATATTCGCCCAAGGCAATAATAGCATCGCCTCTAAAGATTTCATAGCCGCCAAGCTGTGCTGTCACGCTATAATTTCCTTCTCGGATATTTTCGAAACGATAATTACCATTCCAGTCACTGAGCTCACTTCCTGCATCTGGACCATTGATACTGACTTGTGCTCCTTGTAATGCTTGGCCAGTTTGCACATCATAGACATTGCCATAAATGCCGCTCGTTTCTATTGAAATTGGATCAAAGCTGCACGACGAAATACTTAATGCAAAAAGCAAAACAAATAAAGGGACGGTCGATTTCATGGGGAGTATTTTTAATAGTACAACTCTGTATAGGCAACGACTATGCCACGAGACAAATGCGTGCATCAGGGATGGGAG
>JAHDHF010000315.1 GCA_020631455.1 Saprospiraceae bacterium | reverse complement strand
TTTGAACTCTAATATCCTATTTAAATGTGGGTAATCCTCTCTTAAACTGAAAGGATTATGGAGCATTTAGGCGCAACCAAATCACGAAAATCTAAGCGAGAAATGTTTATCGATGCCGTCGATTATTTCCTGCCGGATCAAGAGTTTGAATCACTCTCCGGCGAAAATTTGAAACGTAAGATGCGACTGATCGTATCAATCTGCGGATTGAGCAGTTTTTTGTGCTTTGTTTTACCGTTGGTCTCCTACAGCTTCGCCGGCCGGTTTGACCCTACCGATATCGCCTCGTTTGTTCTTGGGAGTGCGCTTGGAGCTAACGTTTACATCCTGCGTAGAACTGGAAATATTCTCATTCCCTCGATCCTTTTTATTTTTGAAATACTACTCATTGCTATTGCCATGAGCGTTTTTATGCGAGGGTTAAATTCTCCGACTATCGGCTTTTTGATCCTTCTTCCGTTGGTTGCTACATTCTTCATTAACTGGAAAGTTGCGATTGGGATAGGGATTCTAGAGGCACTGTCTATCATTCTGTTTTATGTTTTTAGCGACACATTTGTAGACCTTGCAGTAACCGGTTTAGAGATAAATCGATTGATGTTTAGCATCTGCTTGATTGTGGCGTTGTTCACGAACACGATTTTTGCCATTATGTACGAATCGTTTCAGAACAAAGCGATGTCGCAAATTTCCGACATCCTTAAAGAGCTACAAAATGCGCATGATGATTTATTGGTGGCTCGTGACCAAGCACAGGCGGCAACGGTTGCCAAAAGCGAATTTTTAGCCAATATGAGTCACGAAATCAGGACCCCTCTAAATGGGGTGATTGGTATGTCTGGCTTAGCCTTGAGTACACAATTAGATGAGGAGCAGAACGACTACCTTCAGACGATTCGGACCAGTGCAGACGTATTGCTGACAATCATCAACGACATTCTTGATTTTTCAAAAGTAGAAGCGGGGAAGATTGAGCTTGAAGAACAGCCTTTTAACTTGCGAGACTGCATCGAAGACGC
>JAHDHF010000314.1 GCA_020631455.1 Saprospiraceae bacterium | reverse complement strand
AAGTTTTGCTTTGAATTCTCGCTGGTCTGAAAGCGTGACTTCGATTTCGCTTGCATTCTCGATGACGTGATTGTTTGTGATGATGTAACCATCTTGAGCTATCAATACACCAGAACCTGTTCCGCTTCGTTGTCCGCCGCCACCTGGATTGCCAAAGAAAAATTCAAATGGATTTTCCATTTCGCTATCGCGAGACTTACGAGAGACAGTAGATCTGATATGAACAACTGCTGGTGTCGTTTTAGCTGCTGCATCGACAAAGTCAAATGGCACATTTGTTTGTGCTGTGTTAGCCACTTGAAGTCTCTGCGGTGCTTGTACAGCTGATTCTTGTTCTACTTGTGGAACAAATGAGACAAAAGCTCCTATCGCAATACCTGCACCAAGCAATGCTGCAAGTACGAAGAGTGAAAATTGTTTGACGTTCATAAGGTAAACTTAGTATTTATAGTGTCTTTGACGAATATCTGCAAAAAAAACGCCGAGAACAAGGCTTTGATGTGTTGTGACTCTTGATTAACAAAAGATTGACGATGCTAGTTGTGAAGTAGCTATGCTTGTCAAAATCAAGACAGAAATCGTCGAAAATGAGTTAGAAAGGCGTTAAAGAGCGTTTTGTTGAACTGTGTTATCTTGCATTGTCGATGACCGAGTGCATATTTTAGCGTCTCAAACATCGTAATCACATTCACGTAAACCGTTTTAACATGAAACAATTCGTTCTTCTGTTTGCACTTGTTGGTCTCTTTGGAATGACACAAGTCAACGCTCAATGCTCAAAATCTAAAGCAACTACTGCCACAGCTACAAAAGCTGAAGGTAAAACTTGCTCAAAAGCTGCTGCTGCTAAAGCTGCTTCACTCGATGCAAACATCGAAGCTCGTACTTGCGAGAAGTCTGGCAAGACTGCTTACTACCAAAAGTCAACTTGCGCTACTTCTGGCAAAGTTTCTATGAAGCAAGTATCATACAACGCTGAGACTGGCAAGTTCGTAAACGTAAGCCCAACCGCTAAGAAGTCTTGCAC
>JAHDHF010000134.1 GCA_020631455.1 Saprospiraceae bacterium | reverse complement strand
CATACTGTCGCTCGCGCTGCTCCCATCCCTCAGCCAGCCTTGGGCTGCAAGCTGCTTGGACAAGCGCTGCGAAGTGGTGTGACGTAGAGCGCAGCTCTAGGAGCAGACTCAGAAACTGCGATAGCAGTGCGCTGAGGCCGAGCGAACAGCGAGCCACGAAGCATAGCGACAGTAGCCGCATTTTTCAATAGAAAAATGCGGCTACTGATGGCCCATAAACATTACTGTTTTCGTACTACAAGCGATGAAGGTTATTCAGCTTGTCGAGAAGTGGTCCTTGTACTGTCACGACTGATGGTTTGGGCTTGTTGTCGCCATCGTGTGGCCATGTGCTCGTTGGCTTGCGAGTCGTCTTGGTGCGCTCACCTGGATGCTGCACACTCAAAAAGAGCGTCTTGTAATCTGGCGAAAACCACGGACCTGTCAGCTCGGCATCGGTCGGCGCACTCGCCACTTGGATGACTTGGCCTGCCTCCTCACCGTGACGGATCATCACAAACAATCCGTTGTTCTTGAATGCCATGTACGGCTTCTTCGGATTATTCATGCTGCTACCTGAGATGTCAGACGTAAACCAAAGGTTGCCGGCGAGGTCGAAGGCGAGATTGTCTGGGCAGCTGAAGCCATTTTCTTCGCCACCAACGAGCATTGATTCTGCTTCGAAGGTCAGGGCGTCGTGCTTGCCATCTTTCTCGACGATTTTGAGGAGTGAGCCGTGGAAATCGCCTTTCGGCTTATTGTTGGTCAACGAGACGATGATATTTCCATTGAGCGGATCGATCTCGATATCTTCTGGACGATTTTGTGGTGTGCCGCCGATCATGCGAGCAGCTTTACGGACTTGTACGAGTAGATCAGTTTGATTTTTGAAGACACGCTTAAACTTCTCGTTCTTGTCATAGACGAGTGGCAGCCATTTACCATTTTTGGTGTCAGCGACGTAGAGCGTTCCTTCTTTGAGTGAGCCAGGTTTACTGCTGATGAATTTGTAGATGAATTCATCATTAGCATCATCACCTGTGTATGCAACGATACGACCATCTGGCAGCTCGACAAGCGTACAGCACTCATGTGCGCAGCGACCAAGCGCGATGTGCTTTTGTGCTTTGCCTGTCCGTGGATCGACTTCGACAACCCAGCCGTAATGCTCTGGTGGATAGTCATAGTATTTTTCCCAGCCGAGGATGCTGTTTTTGACAGAACGCGCGCCAGCAGGTGTGTACTCGCACTCGCCGAAGCAGACATCATAATTCTCTTCGCAGGTCAAGATTGTGCCCCAGGGTGTGATGCCGCCAGAGCAATTGGCAAGTGTTCCGATTGCTTGATCTTTACCTTCGATTTTGTGATCCCAATTAAACGGAATCGGTGTATGTCCATCGAGTCGACGATTATATTTTGATCCAGCTACAAATGACCATTTTTCGCCTTCCTTTTTGATGTGGATGATCGAGCCACCGACGCTTTTCATTTCTTTTGTGACTTGGGCTTTATTCCGTTTTGCGTCCGGCTTTCGGCGATTATAGCCAGAAACCCACATTGGGCTCGTGTATTCGTGATTGACCCAAAGTAGCCCTTCGTCAGGGTCTGATTTGCTCAACGGAATGTAGCAAGTGAAGTCATTATTAAATCCAAAGCAATCATCATTATTGATCGGCGTGTTCCAGCGAATCAAGACATCATACTTCATTCCATCAGCGAGTACGAGATCATCAGCATCTGTCGGAGCCATGCCTTTGAGCATGATCTTGCGGAGCTTCGCTTTATCTGCATCAGTAAAATCAGCCAAAGAGACTGTATTGTTTGCATTGCCGATATTGATCAAAAATGGCGGAACGATAAACGAACCAATTGATGCTTTACCGATCAAGCTAAGGAAGTCGCGACGTGTCTTCATACCTACGTGTATCTAGTGTGTCAACATAACAAATCAAGAACCATGCTGATACACGAAAGTACAGCAACTTCTACCGAATCACGACTGAGCAGATCTTCATTTGACAATGTTATTATTCAAGTCTCGATCATTGACCCTTGTATGATCTGCTCAATACAAGACCTTTGTATATTCGCAGCCCAATACAGATACTATGAACTTCCAACTCACTGAAGAGCACAAATTTGTCCAAGAGACAGCACGCCAATTTGCCCAAAACGAACTCAAGCCAGGCGTTATCGAGCGAGATAACAAAATGGAATATCCAACTGAGCAAGTCAAGCGCATGGCTGAGCTCGGATTCCTCGGCATGATGGTTTCGCCTGAGTACGGTGGCGGCGGCATGGACAGCTTGAGTTACGTTCTTGCCATGGAAGAAATCAGCAAAGTCGATAACTCATGCTCAGTCATCATGTCTGTCAACAACTCGCTCGTCTGCTGGGGACTCGAAACATTCGGCAACGAAGAGCAAAAGCAAAAATATCTAACCAAACTCGCGACTGGCGAATGGATCGGTGCATTCTGCCTCTCTGAGCCAGAAGCAGGATCAGACGCGACGATGCAGCGCACGACTGCAATCGACATGGGCGATCATTACTTGCTCAATGGTACGAAAAACTGGATCACCAACGGCGGCACATCGCGAGTTCATCTTGTTATGGCTCAAACTGATGCAGACAAAGGACATCGTGGTATCAATTGCTTCATCGTAGAGACTGATTGGGATGGCGTCGTGATCGGAGCGAAAGAAGATAAGCTCGGTATCCGCTCAAGCGATACGCACACGATCATGTACAATGACGTCAAAGTCCCGAAAGCGAATCGCATCGGTGAAGACGGTTTCGGATTCAAATTCGCGATGAAGACGCTCAGCGGCGGCCGCATCGGTATTGCAGCACAGGCCCTCGGTATTGCAGCAGGCAGTTATGAGCTCGCACTCGGCTACGCTCAAGAGCGCGAAGCATTTGGCAAACCAATCGCCAAGCATCAAGCAGTTGCATTCAAGCTCGCTGACATGGCGACACAAGTTGAGGCTGCGCGTCTACTTGTCTATCGCTCGGCTTTCCTCAAAGACAAGCATCTTAACTACGATATGGCGAGCAGCATGGCCAAAGTCTTTGCGAGTGAAGCAGCGATGAGCATCAGTACCGAAGCAGTCCAAGTACATGGTGGCTACGGATTTGTCAAAGAGTACCACGTCGAGCGTCTCATGCGCGATGCTAAGATCACGCAGATCTACGAAGGCACAAGCGAGATTCAGCGCATCGTGATCTCACGAGGCGTCTTGAATGGCGATATGTACGTGCCGATTTTCGCAGACTAATTTTTTAGAAATATTCATATGGGCCGGCGGGCATGAGAATCATCTCATGCCCGTCGCGCTGTTTTGGCAGCTCGCTCGCTGATCCGCAGACAGCCGCTGCGCGTCTCATGCGGGCTCGCTCGGCTGCTGCGCTGCGCTTGCATCTGGCCTAGCAGCCACTGCCGTCCATCGCTCCGGCAAAAAAGAAATACTTTAGCAACATGACACTTCAAGATGTAATGGCAGAGCTTGAGCAGCTCGGCAATCCAGGCACAAAAAAGATATTGACCAAGCACGGCGCGCGTGAGCCATTTTTTGGCGTGAAAGTCGGCGACCTCAAAAAAATCGTCAAGAAAATAAAAGTCGATCATGCTCTCGCCCTAGAGCTTTACGCTACTGGAAATAGCGACGCCATGTATTTAGCTGCTTTGATTTGTGACCCAAAGCAAATGAGTGTAGACGATCTCGATCGTTGGGCTGAAGGCGCGTATTGGTACATGATCGCTGAATATTCCGTTGCTTGGGTAGCAGCAGAGAGCGGCCATGGATTTGAAGTCGCGCGCCGCTGGATAGACTCAGGACAAGAAAATTATGCATCTGCTGGCTGGGCGACGCTTGGAAGCTTGTTGGCACTCACTCCAAATGAAGAGCTCGATCTCAAGGAAATTCAGTCACTTCTCGATCGAGTGAATAAAACAATTCACTCAGAGCTTAATCGTGTCCGCTACACGATGAATGGTTTTGTCATCGCCGTAGGCAGCTATGTCGAGCCGCTCCATACAGAAGCTATCGCCGTAGCAGAGGCAATTGGTAAAGTCGAGGTCTATACTGGCGAAACATCATGTAAAGTGCCACTCGCCGCTCCATACATCGGCAAAGCAACTGCGCGCGGATCATTGACTAAAAAGAAGAAAAAGGTCAGGTGTTAAATAATGCTGCTTCGGCTGAGGGATGGGAGGTGTTGTCTGAACGAAGCGAAGCGGAGAGAGTGCCGGACAGCCCGACCTGAAGTGAGCAAAGCGAACAAAGGGCAGCCCCAAAATCTTTTTTTCTATTAAAAAATAACGAGACTTTTATAGCATGAATTGGATTGTCAAACGATATGATGAGTTAAGTCGCAATGAATTGTATACCTTGCTTCGATTGCGAGCAGAAGTCTTTATCGTGGAGCAAAATTGTCCGTATCAAGATCTGGATGATAAGGATCAGCAATCGTATCACGTCTGGTGTGAGCAAGGCGGTATTATGGCTGCCTATACGCGGATCGTGCCGCCAGGTATTTCGTATGATGGATATTCTTCTATTGGTCGTGTGGTGAGTTCACCAGAATTTCGAGGAACTGGAATTGGGAAAAAACTGATGCGAAAAAGTGTAGAAGTTTGCGAAGAGTTATTCCCCGCTGTTTCTATTAAAATATCAGCTCAATTTTATCTCGTCAAATTTTATAACGGATTCAAATTCCAAGAAATAGGAGAGATTTATCTTGAAGACGATATTGATCACATCGCAATGATTCGCACTATGAATTCTTAATTTTATTGGCTTGACGTTTTGCTTGAATACTTGGATAGATTTCAGACAATAACATCAAAAGCGGCCCAAGTAAAAATAAACTCGCTGTTATTTGTAATGCCAATTTTGAATGTGCTGCATAAAAAGGCTGAACGATAAATTGCTGAGTTAATAAAAATGCTATAGCCAAAAAACAAGCAGCAATACCAAGCGCAAAAACAAGCTTAGAAAATTTGCTTTCCTGATTCTGGCAGCTAATCTGTAGGAGCTTGTTGTATTTTTTATTGTCGGGATTCATCCGCACGAGCGCACGTGACAATTTTATACTTGACGGGTCTTGAATTTTTAAACACGAGATTGCTTTGAGAAAAAGGAATTTCTCGTAGGCATTGACACGATTGACGGTGATGACATTATCACGAATAACGGCTTCGATTGCGATATCAATTTCATGAACGACCCGATCATATTCTTGCATCTCATGGAGCGCTTCGAAATAGGCGATTCGTATTTCGGCCGCTTCGTGCGGATCAAGTTCATTAATTAAATCGTAGTTGTCTTGTACGAGATAAATTAAGCCAGAAAAATTGGCTGGATGCAAGAGTAAATACTCATGAAAGATATCAGATGCTGCTTGCGTCGTCATACTTCAAAAGTAATGTTGAATGCGATTATTTGTTTGTCAAAAAAGGGTAGATAAATGGACGCGACGCCGCTGCATCAAGGTCAAAAGGCGCGACTTGTAAGTTGAGCCAATAGTCTCCGTCATTCACCTCATTAGGCACAAAAATCAACTCCGTGATTGTACAGCCATCGCGTGGTGCTTCGGGATAATTCCAAAAGGCATGATGAGCAGCGAGCTTGCCTTCGTCTTGCTCTTTGTCTACACTCGGCAGATCAAGCAGTAAATGTCGAATGCCTTGTTCGCGTAGCCAATGAGCTGCTTCGATATCCAAGTACGGCGGATTGCTACCGCTGTAGACGTGAGTCTTTTTTGACTCGTCATTTGGCAAAGTTCGAATGATCAGCGCAGGAAAATCACAAGCAGATTTTGCTGTTTGGAGCTGCTCTTTTGTAATAACGCGATCATCATCGATTTGCTCTGGTGTGATCGTGACGAGATGTGCTGGCATCATCGTCTCGGTGAGTTGCCGATAGACGCTATGCTGCTCTGGGCTGATGTGTCCATAGCACTCTGTGTGTGTGCCATTGCCGTGCGGATTATAATTCACATCTACAAAATTGACTGGACCACCTTCAGCAACTTTGCCAACAAAGCTGCCGACGCGTACTGGCACGGCTTGAAGGCGATTTGCATAAAAACAATTCGGCCCTTCGGCATTCGGAATCAATGGCAAGGCAAGATCAATCGGCATACTCAAGTCAATGACAAATTGCTTTCCCTCGTAAGTAATCTCTGTACGTATCATATCAATTGTGTTGCTCACCTTTGCAGCACCAAACTACGACACAGATGCGCCAGATTCCATTACGCGATTTCTTTAAAAATCCGACAGCAGCACAATTTGATCT